>NZ_JBNDHS010000030.1:0-61720 GCF_056755095.1 Rhizobium sp. SVR5-9E
CAGGCACAGACGAGTGTCCCGCCGCTGAAATTCGCCTGTCCCGCCTTCACGCCGCCGTCGAGGGCGGGGTGTATCGATACTTGACCTGGCATGTTCAACTCCTCCTCCTGGCGCAGACCCCCTAAATCGGGATCGATTTAGGGAAAGGATCATGTGCAGATTCAAAGTGCTGCAGTCCCGTTTTGTGCGTCATCCATGACGCACGGTACTGCGCCTTCCCGCGGGCCGCCGGTCGAATGGAGCGACATTGAAGCCGCAGGCAAAGGGCACCTAACCTGCTTTTCGCACGGTGTCCGATGCCGCTTCTGTGTCGCATCGTTTTGCCGAAAGGCGTCTCGGCCCCTCGGCACTATACTTCATTCGAAGTCGCCTTGCCGCTATCCGATATTAGTAGAGCACCACGCTTCTGATGCTCTTGCCGGAATGCATGAGGTCGAAGCCCTTGTTGATGTCTTCGAGCGGCATCGTGTGGGTGATCATCGGGTCGATCTGGATCTTGCCTTCCATGTACCAGTCGACGATCTTCGGCACGTCGGTGCGGCCGCGCGCGCCGCCGAAGGCGGTGCCCATCCAGGTGCGGCCGGTGACCAGCTGGAAGGGGCGGGTGGAGATTTCCTGGCCGGCGCCGGCAACCCCGATGATCACCGACTTGCCCCAGCCGCGATGCGAGGCTTCCAGCGCCTGGCGCATGACCTTGGTGTTGCCGGTGCAGTCGAAGGTGTAGTCGGCACCGCCGATCTGATCGGCGCCGCGTTTCGTCATGTTGACGAGATAGGACACGATGTCTTCGCCAACCTCCTTCGGATTGACGAAATGCGTCATGCCGAAGCGTTCGCCCCATTCCTTCTTGTCGTTGTTGAGATCGACGCCGATGATCATGTCGGCGCCGGCAAGCCGCAGGCCCTGGATGACGTTGAGGCCGATACCGCCAAGTCCGAAGACGATGGCTGTCGCGCCCATTTCGACCTTGGCCGTATTGATGACAGCACCGATACCCGTTGTTACGCCGCAGCCGATGTAGCAGATCTTGTCGAAAGGCGCATCGGGATTGACCTTGGCGACGGCTATCTCCGGAAGAACCGTGTAGTTGGCGAAGGTCGAGCAGCCCATGTAGTGGTGGATCTTGTCCTTACCGATCGAAAAGCGTGACGTGCCGTCCGGCATCAGCCCCTGGCCCTGCGTTGAGCGGATCGCGGTGCAGAGGTTGGTCTTGCGGCTGAGGCATGACGGGCATTCGCGGCATTCGGGCGTATAGAGCGGAATGACATGATCGCCCTTCTTGACCGAGGTGACGCCCGGGCCCACATCGACAACGACGCCCGCGCCCTCGTGGCCAAGGATGGCGGGGAAGAGACCTTCCGGATCGGCGCCCGAAAGCGTGAAATCATCGGTATGGCAGATGCCGGTCGCCTTGACCTCGATCAGTACTTCGCCGGCCTTGGGGCCTTCGAGCTGCACTGTCATGACTTCCAGCGGTTTTCCTGCCTGAACGGCAACGGCGGCGCGAACGTCCATCTTATGGTCTCCCTATAGAGGATTTGTTTGCCGGACCTTGGCACGGCCAGAGAGGCACGCTCAAGCGAAAAGGGAATACGGCGCCGACATAATTGCGAAATCGGCTGGCCTGCGGCGCTTACTTTCCCCAAAGCGTCAAAAGAGCTTTTCGGCCGAGAATAGAACGGCATAGCCATGAATGGCGATCGCGGCGAAAAGCCCGAAGGCAACCAGTATTCGCTCGCCGTCCTTCATCTGGTCAAGCTTGTGGCGGGGCTTTACTGAGCTGGCACCGATCATGCTCAGCAGAATGAATACGGCGAGACCGGCCATGAGCATTTTCGCGGAAATTCCGAGTTCCCAACCGATCCACAGAATGAAGATCGTGGTGGCAAAGCTGGCCCAGATCAGAGAACGCCGAGTGGTGAAGACCTGGCGCAGGACCTGGCCGCCGTCGAATCTTTGCATCGGCAGAAGATTGAGCAGATTGAAACTGCCGAGGATGAGCAGGAAGATCAGCAGCGGGCTGCCCAGTTGCTCCGGCAGCAGCAAGTCGCGGGCAGTGCCGTTGTATCCGGCAACCAGAATGGGCACGGCAAAGGCCGACATACCGGAGCCCATCAGTGCACAGACCGCTACTTCGAACTGGCTCTTGTAGGGCCTTCCGCCGATCGCAATGCCACCGAGGAGCGGCACGAAGATCATGCGCACGGATTCGTGCCCGAAGGTTCGGTAGGCAGCGAGATGTCCAAGTTCATGCAGGGCGATGACAAGCGTGAGGAATGCCGAGATCATCAGGCCGGAGACCGTCAGTCCAAAGAACGGCCAGAGGAGCAGCGTCGAGATGAGGGCCAGACCGAATTGAACGGCGGGGTGCTCTACGTACCCCTGGGGAACCGATCTGCCGGTTTCCAGCCATCCTTCCAGCGCGCGCAGTTCGCGCCGCAGCACGAAGTAGCGGAAGAGAAGGGATGCGAGGCCGCGATAGCGATCCATTTGAGTAATCTCGATTTCGGCTCCGTCCGGCAGGCGGCGGACGATCCTGCTTTCTCTGAAATCCCGCCAAAAGGCCGCATCCAGCGTGCTGTCGTCGGCAATGCGCGTGTGGAAGCCGCGTCCTCCGGCGGCCGCCAAGGGTTCCAAGGCCAGGAGCCGCCGCTGCGGTTTGCCGTTGCGGTCGAGATGGCTGTAAATCTGTTCGACCATATCCGCGCGATTATCGAGCGGCTCGCTGCTCACGACGGAATGGTGCCAGTTGGCGTTGGTCCCTGAAGGATTGATGGCGCTCCACAGTTCCTCCGGCGGGCGTCGGAACGTCCGCCTGAGACAAATGGTGCGCAGGCCGAGCGGCATGCGCATGAGCAGCCAGAGGAGCCCCAGATTGATGAAAAGCAGCAGGGCGGCAGATTGCAGCGCCGTCATTGGTGCCTCCGGACCCCAGCCACAGGACGAAAACGACGTATCGTAAGCTGCCAGACCTTAACAAAGGCGAAGTGCTTAAGCCTAGGGCGCAGCTGGGGCTGTCCCAATCTGGATCAGGCGAATTCCAGGATCACCGCATCGACAGCAAGGCTCTCGCCAGGCTTTGCATTGATCTTGCCGACCACCAGGTCGCGTTCGGCGCGCAGCACATTTTCCATTTTCATGGCTTCGACGACGGCAAGCGTCTCTCCGGCTTTGACAGCCTGGCCTTCGGCGACCGCGATCGAAACCACCAGCCCGGGCATCGGGCAGAGCAGCAGCTTCGACGTATCCGGCGGAAGCTTGACGGGCATCAAGCGATCGAGTTCGGCGTGACGCGGCGTGAAAACCCTGGTCAGGACGGAGAGGCCCTGCCAGTCGATACGCATGCCGCTGACGAGAGGCCGGATCTGGGCCGTTACCGGGCGCCCGCCGACCGCGCCGCTCCAGACCGCATCGCCCGGTCTCCAGTCGGTGGCAATGTTGAGCTTTTCGCCGGCGGCTTGCATGTCCATCTCGAACGGGATGGTCACCAGTCCGTCCATGAGCGTGACAGGCACATAGTTTTGGCCGACCTTGACGACCCATTCCTCGCGGAGATTGTCGGCTGATGCGCGCAGGCGATCCGTGTGGTGCTCGCGGCGGTTTGCCTCGATCAACGTCGCGGACAGAGCGACGGCCGCAAGCAGCGCCTCTTCCTGCTGGTCGGGGACCATCGGTGCAAAACCGTCCGGATATTCCTCGGCAATGAAGCCCGTGGAAAGCCGGCCTTCGCGCCAGCGCGGATGCTTCATCAACGCCGAGAGGAATGGGAGGTTGTGGGCGATACCGTCGACCACGAAGCCGTCGAGCGCCTGGCCCATGGCCTCGATCGCGGCGGGACGGTCCGATGCCCAAGTGCAAAGCTTGGCGATCATCGGATCGTAGTACATCGAAATTTCCGCACCCTCGAAGACACCGGTGTCATTGCGGATGATGGCATCGCCGTGCTTGCCTTCGGCCGGCGGACGGTAACGCGTCAGGCGTCCGATCGAGGGCAGGAAATTGCGATAGGGGTCTTCCGCGTAAAGCCGGCTTTCAATCGCCCAGCCATTCAGCTTTATGTCGCTCTGGCTGAAAGGAAGCGTTTCACCCGCCGCGATCCGGATCATCTGCTCGACAAGGTCGATGCCGGTGACCAGTTCCGTTACCGGATGCTCGACCTGCAGCCGCGTGTTCATCTCGAGGAAATAGAAGTTACGGTCGCGATCGACGATGAATTCGACAGTTCCTGCGCTCTGGTAGTCGACCGCCTTGGCAAGGGCGATCGACTGCTCACCCATCGCCTTGCGGGTTTTTTCGTCGAGAAAAGGCGAGGGCGCCTCCTCGGCGACCTTCTGATTGCGGCGCTGGATCGAGCATTCGCGTTCGCCGAGATAGACCGCATTGCCGTGTGCATCGGCGAGGACCTGAATTTCGATATGACGCGGATCGACGATATATTTTTCGATGAAGACGCGGTCGTCGCCGAAGGAGCTCTTTGCCTCCGAGCGGGCGCGATCGAAGCCGTCTCGTACTTCCGCCTGGTTCCAGGCGATGCGCATGCCCTTGCCGCCGCCGCCGGCTGAAGCCTTGATCATGACGGGATAGCCGATCTCGGCGGCGATCTTTTCGGCGTGCCCGGCATCCTCGATGACACCAAGATAACCCGGCACCGTTGAGACCTTGGCAGCATTGGCGAACTTCTTCGATTCGATCTTGTCGCCCATGGCCTTGATGGCCTTCGGCTTGGGACCGATGAAGACGATGCCCTGCTTTTCCAGAGCCTCGCAGAAGGAGGCACGTTCGGAGAGGAAGCCGTAGCCGGGGTGCACGGCTTCGGCACCGGTCTCCTTGCACGCGGCGATGATCTTGTCAGCAACGAGATAGCTCTCGGTCGCCGCGGCTGGGCCGATATGCACGGCCTCGTCGGCCATTTCGACGTGGAGCGCATCCCGATCGGCATCCGAGTAGACCGCGACGGTTGAGATACCCATGCGGCGCGCAGTCTTGATCACGCGGCAAGCGATCTCGCCACGATTCGCGATCAGGATTTTCTTGAACATGCAGACTCCACCCGAAAAATGCGTCGAGAAGTTCTACGCAGAAACTGGGGGACGCACAATCGGGCGGAACCCGGCTATCGGAACGATTGTCTTACCCGAGAAGTCACGCGACGGCTTGCTCGTCGTCCACAAGACGTAGCCATCGGCTGGTGCGGGGCGAGGTGTACTCGCGCAGCTCGAGCGCGCGCAGGATATCGGCCCAACGAGGATGATTGGCGGAAGGCCGCGTCTCCGCGCCGATCCGGTGCAGCACATCGTAAGTGAGCTGCCCAACCGGGATGACGCCGGCCTCGCAAATGCTCCTCAGCACACGCATGATGAAATCGACGTCCTGGCGGGTTACGCCCCTGCGGTCGACCGCGCGCACGAGCTTGTAGGCGCCGATGTTATCGGTGACCGCAAGGCGCAGCTGATCGAGAGCAAATGCACGCAGCTCATCGGGAACATGGGAGGATATTTCCATGATGTGGAGCACGAGCTCCAGCTCGAGTTCCGAGTTGACGATACCGTCAGTCGCGAACATGCGCGTGATCCATGCGACATTGATCTCGTCCAGCGATCCCTGCGGATAGCTGTAGTTGACGATGAAGCTGGCGAGGCTTTCCACAAAGAAGGAGTTCCATTCCGGGCATTTTTCGGGGCAAAAGTTATGCAGCGCCAGCATGACGCCGACGTCGTCGGGCGTCCTGACGCCCTCCGGGAAGCTGTGTTTGCGCAACAGGCCGATATCCTCGGCACTCAGCCGATGCTTCCCCGCGATCACGCATGCCGGGAAAGCGAGTCGGAATTCGCTCATCTTGTATCTCCAGGCCTCATCATGAAGCCAGAGGTGGTTCTAACGCGCCAAGATTGAAGAAGCCCTCAATAACAAGGGTTAACCGACTACGCAGGCACTTCCGACGATTTTAACGATTTCGATTGAACGCGCTCGCGCCAGATGATGAAAAGCCCTGACGCCACGATGATAAAGATGCCGATCCATTTGGAAGGGTTCGGAAAATCATTGAACAACACGTAACCGAGAATCGTGGCCGAGATGATCTCGAAATACTGGAAGGGGGCAAGCAGCGACAGCGGCGCCAAGCGGAATGCCCTGACGACCAGCATGTGCGCATAGCCGGAAATCGTGCCGAGCGCGAGCAACAGCACGAGACCAAGGGCGGACGAGGGGAGCGACATTTCGAAGTCGGGTATGGCGAGCGCATTTCCGCCGAGGAGCGCGGCTCCCATGAAGAGCGTCCCGCCGATCCCGGCCATGGTTTGCATCGTCAGCGGGGAATCGGCCTCGCCAATTGCCCGGTTAAGGAAGAGATAGAGTGAAAAGAGGAAGGCGCAAAATACCGGGAGAAGCGCCTTCAGGCCGAAGATTTCATAGCTCGGCTGAATGACGATCATCGCGCCCCCGAAGCCGACGACGATTGCCGTCCATCGCCGCCAGCCGACCTTGTCGCCAAGGAAGAGCGCCGAAAGCGCCGTCAGCATGAAGGGTTCGACGAAATAGATCGCGAAGACATCCGCAAGCGGCATGTATTTGACTGCGACGAAGAAAAGCAGGCTGGCTGCCCCGTGCAGGGCGCCGCGCAGCAGATTCATCCACGGCCGCTTTGCCGAAAGGGCCTTCCAACGGAAGATCGCGAAAAGCACGGGGAGGGTGCAGACCAGCTGGAAGAAGAAGCGGTAGAACGTCACCTGTCCCGGCGACATCGATTCGAACGTCGCCATATACTTGGCGATCGCATCCATGGCAGGCAGGATGACCATGGCGCCGGCCATGATGGCCATGCCTTGAAGCGGATTTTGAGGAGATGGTGCTTGGGACATGCTGCGGCTTCCGGGAACGAAGCCATCAACCACAGGAATGCCTGCCGATCAATATGGCTTAGCGGTCGTGCACCGTTTCGCCGAACACCGATTCGAAGGCTTCCCGCAGACGGATGTCCACATCCGTCATCATCACTGGTAGGCCAAGATCGACAAGGCTCGTCACCCCATACGCGGAAATCCCGCAGGGGACGATGCCCGAGAAATGGTCGAGGTCCGGCTCGACATTGAGTGACAAGCCGTGGAACGTCACCCATTTGCGCAACCGGATGCCGAGGGCCGCAATCTTGTCTTCGCTCATGCTGCCGTCCGGCAGAAGCGGCTTCTCCGGCCGCCTTACCCAGACGCCGACGCGATCCTCGCGCCGCTCACCGCGTACGTTCATCGATTCGAGCGTGCGGATCACCACTTCTTCTAGTGCCGCCACAAAGGCGCGCACATCCTGACGGCGGCGCTTGAGGTCCAGCATCACGTAGGCCACGCGCTGGCCCGGACCATGGTAGGTGTACTCGCCGCCGCGACCGGTCGCAAACACCGGGAATCGGTCCGGCTGCACAAGATCTTTCGCATCGGCGCTGGTGCCTGCCGTGTAGAGCGGCGGATGCTCGACAAGCCAGACCAGTTCGTCGCCGCCTTCGGCGATTGCCGCGACTTCACGCTCCATCGTCTCTACGGCTTCCGGATATGGCATGAGACCATCGGCGATGCGCCATCGCACCGGCTTGGAGCCTTCGATAGGAAACATGGAGAATTGGAGATCGGTGCGAAGCATGAATTTTCCCTCGCCGCATGATGATCGCAGGCGGCAGACCGCCTATATGGCCCCGTTTTCAGGGCAATTCAAATGCTGTGATTTCTTTTGCAAAAATCTGTCACATCGCCCTTGTGCACCCAAGATGCTTTTGCTACATGCTGCCCCGCCGACGCAAATCGGCACCTACCACGATGCGGTCGTGGCGGAATTGGTAGACGCGCAGCGTTGAGGTCGCTGTGGGGCAACCCGTGGAAGTTCGAGTCTTCTCGACCGCACCAAGAACCCGGCTTTGGCCGGGTTTTTTGTTTTTAAATCAATGATTTACATTTTGATGTGTCCGATGCCAGAACCAAGCCTGGGAGACATTTACTCGCTCGCACTACTCCACGCGGGCGGGTGGCTTGGCCTTTTTTGCGTTGTGGTCAAATATTGAAATCGCTGTCTAGAACGGAAACATCCTGCCTTCAGGATGGGGCGGCATTGCTGCCCGTTCCTGCTTTCAAGACACTTTCGGTTTCAGCAAAAGCTGAATGAGCAGGTCGGCCATTGAGCGCATACGTGCCTCGTCGCCGTATACCCGCTCAATCACAACGAGCCCGCGCGTATGCGTGACGATCAAGCGCGCCGCATCTGATGGCGAGAGCGCCAACTGTTCTGCGTCGTCGGGTCGCGACAGTCTTTCATCCAAGGTCTTTTCGATCTCGTCTAGGAGGTCTCTGATCGCTGAGCGTACGGCCTCATCCAGCGCCTCAATGCCGAGCGCCGTTTTCGTGCTCAGGCAACCCCTTGTGGGCGCGCCGGTTCTCATCGACTTAGTGACAAATTCGAAAAAGCTCTGAAGCGCTTCGCGCAGCTTCGGCTTGTCCATCGCCTCGCGCATCCTTTGGACATAGGCGTCGCGGTAGACACCAAAGACACGCAGGAACAAGGTCTCCTTGTCTCCATAGGCATTGTAGAGCGAGCCGCGCTGCACACCGGTCGCCTCAGCCAGATCCTGCATAGATGTTTGCGAGAACCCCTTCTGCCAGAAGAGGGTCAATGCTTTGTCGAGCATCTCGCTTTCATCGAACTGGCGAACTCCCACCATTCTCTTGCTCCGTGGAATTGAAACCCGAGGGAATCATAAGCATCCTTGACACTGATGTCAAATTTGACTAGGTCGTCAAACTTGACAATTATGTCAAAGATGACTCGTGGCCGTCCCGATGGGGAAGGCGACAGTGTTCAACCTTCTATTTTTGGTGCGCGAATGTCTTCACAACCCGCTTCTTTCACATCGGCGAAGATCGATCAGTTGCTCGTCCGGCGTTATATCTTCGCAGGTTTATGCGCGAGCCTCGATAGTATCGGCCTCGCCCGCTTCGCTTTCACACCTCTTGTTCCGGAACTCATTCAAGCCCACTGGTTCTCGGCTTCCAGCGTGGCCTATCTGGCTGCCGCCAATCTGGCCGGCTATGTGTGCGGTGCGCTCATCGGCCGGCCGCTCGCCACGCGCTTCGCCAACGAACACATTTTGCGGCTTATGATGGTCTTGATTTCCGCCGCTTTCTTCGCGTGTGCCACCCCCCAGTCCTTTTCATGGTATTTCGCCTGGCGTTTCGTCTCAGGCATCGCCGGGGGCGTTGTCATGGTGCTGGTCGCGGCAACCATCCTGCCGCATGTCCCCGCAGCGCGGAAAGGCGCGGCAGGGGGTGCGATCTTCCTCGGACTCGGTTTGGGCATTGCCGGTTCGGGAACCATCATCCCTCTATTGCTGGAACTGGGCTTGGCGCAGACGTGGATCGGCCTCGGCATCATTTCCGTGATCCTGACGGCAGCAAGCTGGTTTGCTTGGCCATCGAGCTACCTCCACCCGCGTGTCGATAGCCGTGACGCCCCAACCAGTCACGCCATGCACTTCGGCAGGGATATCAAACTGCTCTATTTGCAATATGCTCTGATGGCCGCCGCCGCCGTGCCACCGATGGTTTTTCTCGTCGATTTCGTCGCCCGCGGCCTAGGCGAGGGCACCTATCTCGGGGCGGTCTTCTGGGCGATCTATGGTTTGGGCGCCATTGCCGGTCCTCCGTTGTATGGATACCTGGCCGATCGTCTCGGCGCCAAACCAACGGTCAGGATCGTGTCCCTTGTCGCGGCGGTCGGTCTTGCTGCCTTCTACGTCACCGATAACCTGATCGTCCTCGGGAGTATCACCCTTGTCGTCGGTACATTCGCTCCAGGTATCGTCCCCTTATTCCTTGCGCGAGTACACGAGGTCGTAACCCACAATTCGACCCGCCAGAACGTTGCCTGGACTCGTGCCAGCATCATTTCCGCCGCCGCCTTGGCGGTGGCCGCGTATGCCTTTTCCGCTCTGTTCAATGCTACGGGCGGCAGCCACCGTCTGCTGTTCCTGACGGCGGCCGCGATGTTGATTGTCTCCATGCTCGCTGGTGTCGCCACATCAGGCAATTCTCGCGCGGCAAGCAAGCGCGCGTAACCAAAATCCTTCCCAGTCGGGCGGCGGTCTCTCTTATACGACTGCCGTCCGGCTCGACGAAGCTTGCAGCAGACTTGGCAAATGACCCGGCGCAGCCGGCAACGGGAAAGGAACCTAAAGTGACGACGTCAGCCACCGATAGTGTTCAGCGCTTTTGGACCGAGGTCTGGCAGTCCCCTCAAAATCCGCAGGCCATTGATGCCTTGGTTCACGAGGATTTCGTGATAACGTCGGGCGCGCAGGATATCCGCTCGCGTGACGCGTTTAAGCAGTGGGTCATCGGTTTCCAGCGTCAGATCAACGACCTGAAATTCGAGGTTCTCGATATCTTTCAAAGCGACGATGGCACTCCCGTTGCCACGCGTTGGCGGGTTGTCGGAACCAACAACGGATTTCTCGGGACGGAACCGGACGGGACACCGATCACTATGGTGGGCAACTCAATCGTCGCGATCGGGAGGATGGACTACTCCGCCACAACTGGGTCGACCGAAACGCCTACGAGGTCCATGGCCATCTCAACGGAAAGGTGTCCAAGGTCTAGGAACCAGCGCGGATGCACTCGGCAGATCGCCGTCACCTCCATGCAGCACACGGCAAGCCTTGCTTAGAGAGCTGAGAGCGCCGGAAACGCCGACGTGATCAATCCGGACATGCGGCACCGGTATTCACCCAGGCGGCGATCAGGGCGGCAAAGGTCTCCTGCGAGCCGGGAGGGGCGCTTCGTCCTGCGCCCGGATGCCAGGCCCAGCCGACCAGATGGTCTTCGCCGGTATGGCGTATGAGATCGGCACGGGAACGATTGCCGTTCCGGCTCGTATCTTTCACCTGTTGGCAGATCTCGCCCACCGTCAGCCCTTGCCACGCCATGCTGGCTGGCGCCAATGACCAGTGCGCGTTCCCCGGAATGGATTTCATGCGGCTGCCGACGATCGGACGGTTCTCGGCACCGTGGCAGGTGCTGCATGCAAGTCCCGCCGGACCTACCGAGCTTTGGCTGGCATTCATCAACGGCACATGCGGGTGCATGTCCTCACCCTGCGTCGGGCTGCGCGTTGCCGGATGGCAGTTGATGCAGCGCGGATGCGTCAGGACGCGGCTTGCCTCCTTGAAGATGGCCTTCGACCGCGCGTTGGTGTCCGCAATCGCATCAAAGTCAGAGACGGCCTTGAGAGCTCCACCGTCGGACGTTTCAGCATGACTCTGCATTGACCCCATGCCGGCAACGATCCCGCTCGCAGCGAGAACGGCGGCGAGCGGGATAGCGAAAATCCGCTTGGTCATGATCACACCCTCCGCAATTCATTCTGATCGATCGGCAACGACCGCAATCGCTTGCCGGTCGCCGCAAAGATCGCGTTGAGGAGCGAGGGTGCGACACCAGGTGTGCCGACCTCTCCTATTCCGCCTGGGGCCTCGGAACTCGGCACGATGTGGACTTCGATCTTGGGTGTCTCGTAGATCCGCAGAACGGGAGAATCGTCGAAGTTGCTCTCCACCACGGCACCGTTACGGACGGTGATGCGTCCGTAGAGAGCGGCACTGAGACCGTAGATGATGCCACTTTGTATCTGGGCTTCGATCGTGTCTGGGTTGACGACTTGGCCGCAATCGACGGCGCAGATGATGCGGTCCGTCTTGAGCTTTCCGTCTTCTCCGATGCTCACTTCCGAGATCATCGCGGCAAAACTGCCGAAATCCTCCGCGACAGCAATGCCTCTTCCCTTGCCGGCCGGGAGGGCGGTTGTCCATCCGGCCTTCTCCGCCGCCAGATCGAGCGCGGCGAGGAGACGCGGTTTATGCTGAAGCAGGCGCCGCCGGTACTCCAGCGGATCGACGCCGGCAGCATGGGCCAACTCGTCGATACCGCCTTCAACTACGGGCACATTGCGGGTCGCGCCAACGCCGCGCCAATTGCCTGTCAACATGCCGTCCGGCGCCTCGTGGCGCACGAAGTCCGTATATTTGTTCGGGATCGCATAGGGCGTCTCTGCACCACCCATGATATCAAGGTCTATGCCATTGCGGGTGAAGGCCGGCAGCCAGCGTGCCATGACCGAGGGGCCGATGACGCGATGACGCCAGGAAACGGGTAAGCCGTCCGGCCCCAGTGTCGCGGTGACCTTGCTGTAGTTGAGATAGCGGTAACAGTCGTGGCGGATATCCTCCTCACGGCTCCAGGTGACCTTGACGGGGCCAGCCACCTGCTTTGCGATCTTCGCCGCCAGAATGACGCCGTCGACATCCAGTCGCCGGCCGAAACCGCCGCCGAGAAAGTGGTTGTGCACGACGATCTTTTCCAAGGGGAGGCCTGTAACATCAGCGACGACCTGCCTTGTTCGTCCCATGATCTGCGTGCCGACCCATACATCGCAGCCATCAGTGCGGACATGGAGCGTGCAGTTCATCGGCTCCATGGCCGAATGGGTGAGGATCGGGAGGCGGTAGACGAACTCAAGCGCAGGTCCGTGTTCGGCTTCCGCTTTCGCAACATCGCCCACATTGATGTGTGGCAGGGCGTTGCCGCCAATCGCATCTTCCGCGCGCTTCTCCAAATCAACCAGCGAAAGAGCGCCATTCGGGCCGGGCTCCCATTCGATGGAGAGAGCAGCGAGCCCCTTTCTTGCGGCACCGGTGTTGTCGGCCACCACGGCAACAGCATCCTCGATCCGGACGACCTGTTTGACGCCCTTTACCGCCATTGCCGGTCCGTCTTCGACCGCGCGCAGTTTGCCGCCGAAGTGGGGACAGATCGCGATCGCCGCGTAAGACACGCCTTCCGGGCGGGCGTCGATACCGTATTTCGCGGTGCCGTTGACCTTTTCCGGACTGTCAAGACGCCGGATGGACTGGCCGATCAGCTTGAAGCTGGACGCAGGCTTCAGGGGCATTTCCTGCGGAACAGCTTCGGATGCCGCAGCCTGTATCAGGCTGCCATAGGCAGCGCGGCGGCCGCTTGCGGCGTGGACGACATGCCCGGCCTCGGCGTTGCACGTTTCCGGCGCGACGCCCCAGCCACGCGCCGCAGCGTTCACCAGCATGATGCGAGCGGCGGCGCCCGCCTTGCGCATCGGCCCGTAAACACCGCGGATGGCGATAGAGCCGCCGGTGATCTGGTCGCCCAGCAAAGGGTTTGCATAACGCTTGGGATCGGCCGGTGCATGCTCCAGCGCCACCTGATCCAGGGTGACCTCCAACTCTTCGGCCAGCAGCATAGCGACCGAAGTATAAATGCCTTGTCCCATTTCCACGGACGGCATGACGAAGACAATCTTGCCTTCGGCAGGGATGCGAATGAAGGCATTTGGTTCAAACGCCTCTTCGGCAGCGGACGAAGGCGAAGGCTGCAGGCCAATGACGAGGCCCGCTCCTGTCAGCGATGCGCCGATCAGAAAGTTGCGTCGCGAGACGGCGAGATTGATCTTGTCATGAATGGACATCGCATCACCTCGCCTGTGCGGCCGCCTTGATGGCGGCTCGAATGCGCGGATACGTACCGCATCGGCAGATATTTCCGGCCATGACGGCATCGATATCGTCGTCGGTCGGCGACGGATTGGCAGCGAGCAGCGCGGCCGCGGACATGATCTGTCCGGATTGACAGTAGCCGCACTGGACGACATCTATGTCGAGCCAGGCCTTCTGCACACGGGCGCCCTCGGCAGTCTCGCCAATCGCCTCGATCGTGGTGATCGGCTTGTCCACCGCATCGGCGACCGGCATGACACACGACCTCACGGGCACGCCATCGACATGCACCGTACAGGCGCCGCACATTGCGATGCCGCAGCCAAATTTCGTTCCGGTAAGCCCTATGGTGTCGCGTAAGACCCATAGCAGCGGAATGTCGCCATCCACATCGATGGCATATTGCTTGCCATTGACCACAAGATCATAAGACATGTGAATATCGGCTGAAAGCCGTCCCCGACGAACACCCCAGCGCCTGCGAAACTACCAGTAAACCGCGGAGGTCGCCAGTTACATTTTGCGAGGCCGGCCCGCGCGATAAGCATGGGATTGTTCTGCTTTCCGAGCTGGCGGACCAGAAGGCTCCGTACCGGTCCTCGGCGCTCCGTTAATGCGGTCTGCCCGTGCCGGGTAGACGGACCCATCGAGAGCGCCGCTGGTGTTCTTTATTCCGCCAAAAAGTTCGTTCACGAGCCGTTAAGCGTAAACGTGCAATTTGAGATTCTGCGGGTGGGGCAGGCTCTAATCCCAACGGAGACAAAATGAAAAGACTAGTCTTGTCCACGCTCATCGCCGTTATAACGGCCAGCAGCGTCCTTACCGTGGCCGGCTCTGCGTCAGCAGACGACTGGCGCCGGCGGCATTACAACAATCACCACCATCATAATGGCAATGGCAATGCAATTGCCGGCGGTTTGGCTGCCGGTGTGATCGGCGGTCTCATCGGCGGCGCGATCGTCAACAGCAGCGGTCCGCGATACATTGATCCACCGCCGCCACCTCCGCCGCGTTGCTGGTTTGAGGACCGTCGAGTCCCGAACGCTTATGACGGTGGTTGGCACACGGAAAGCATTCGCGTCTGCCGATAGCCGCCTCAAGGTGATGAAAAAGGCCGAGCGAAACACGCACCGGCCTTTTCGATCTATGTAAAAGTCAAAAACGCGCGGCTTGCAGCGATTTTCGCTTGCGCGCTCACGCGCAAGCGGGCTCATCAATCCTCGTCCGGAATATGTGAATCGACTCCGATCGTTTCCAGCCGGTTGAGGACATGGCGGACGCCATCGACGGATAGAGCGGCAAGCTCAGCTTTGCGAGCCATGCCGATCGTCTCCACCGAACCCTCCAGCGTTACAGTATGGCCGTCGGCGTGAACGTCGATGCTGTTGAGGTCCAGGTCCCGAACCTGTTCGAGGTTCTCGGTGACGCGCGCTTCGAGCTCATCGCTATCGTCGCGGTCTATCGTATGAGGCTCAAGTGAATCCTTGAGTCGATTTTCGTCGCCGTTTTCGTCTGTGCCATCGACGCGAAAGCCGGGGTTGGGGTCGCGGTCGAAGTTGGCGGGGGTTGCCCCGTAAGGCCGATTCGCCGGGTCCGTCGATGCGGCGCCCGGCTCGTCGGCATAGGGCCAGCCCTCGTTACGGTTGCGCTCTTCGTAGTCGCGGTACTCGTCTTCGCGCGATATGGGCTTCTTGTCGTTCGTCTTCGCCATTCGTGTTCTCCTCAGACTGCTTGTCCGAAGAACGTTCACGACCGGGAATAGTTCGGCAGAGCTTCGTCAAATTGGCAGGCGGTCTTTTAGCGGGGGGGCTTGTCCCACTTCCGGATCAGACGGTCGCGCTTCAGCTTCGACAGGCGCTGGAGCCAGAAGACGCCATCAAGCTGATCGACTTCATGCTGGATACAGATAGCCAGGAAGCCGTCCGCATGCTCTTCATGTTGGACGCCCTGGATATCCTGGTAGCGGAAATGGATTGCGCCGGGTCTCGTTACTTCTTCGGTGGCCCCCGGCATGGACACGCTGCCTTCGGTGTTGCGCGTCACTTGATCGGAAACCGAAGCGATCTCAGGGTTGATATAGATCCGAACCCGATCTGCCTTGCCGTGCTCGATCACAACCACCCGCTGAAAGATGCCGACATGGGCGGCGGTGATGCCGACGCCCGGTGCGGCGCGCATCGTTTCCAGCAGATCGTCGGCAAGCTGAGACAGTGCCGAATCGAAGACCTTTACCGGTTCGCAGACCGTCTTCAGGCCGGGATGCGGATAGCGAAGTATGGGGAGGATGGCCATCGATTGTCGGTCCTTGTTCAGTTGTGGCGGAAACTACCGGCACGGCGTCGCATTGTCATCTGGGGACGCCGTTCGGCTCTGGACGGGACGGCACGTTTCGGTTAGCGGGGAAGGGAATTGAAGCCGTCGGAGAAACTGGTCGCAATTCGCTTATCCACTTGTTGACAATGCTTTTTCAGCCGCCATTCTCCGAACTGGCGACAGGCGTTAATCTTGAAAAATGCGAGGCGGCAGATGACGGACACTGGAGAAGAAGACCGCATCCGCAGGCGTTCCGACGACGAAGGAGCCGATATCTACGACGAAGACGGCAATGTCCGGAGCGACTTTCTGGCGCTTGTCGGCGCCGCCATTGCCGATCGGGACACGATCTTTCTCCGGCAGCACGTGGCGCGTCTCCACGAATCGGAAATAGGCGACCTGCTGGAATCGCTGCAACCGGATCAGCGCCTGGCGCTTGTGCACCTGCTCGGCGACGATTTCGACATGACGGCGCTGACCGAGGTCGACGAGGCGATTCGGCGCGAAATCGTCGATCAGATGCCGAACGAGCAGATCGCGGCGGCGATCGGTGAGCTCGATTCGGACGACGCGGTCTACATCCTCGAAGACCTCGACACGGAAGACCAGGAAGAGATCCTGGCACAGCTGCCGTTCACGGAGCGGGTGCGCCTTCGCCGGGCTCTGGACTATCCGGAAAGCTCCGCCGGCCGTCGCATGCAGACCGAGTTCGTCGCCGTGCCGCCATTTTGGACGGTCGGACAGACGATCGACTACATGCGCGAGGAGGAGGACCTTCCTTATTCCTTCACGCAGATCTTCGTCATCGATCCCACCTTCAAATTGCTCGGCGCGGTCGATCTCGACCAAATCCTTCGCACCAAGCGGCAGACGAAGATCGAAGCGATCATGCGCGAAACGAGCCATCCGATCCCGGCCGAAATGGACCAGGAAGAGGCGGCACAGCTCTTCGAGCAGTACGATCTGCTCTCCGCCGCCGTCGTGGACGAGAACGGCCGCCTTGTCGGCGTGCTAACGATCGACGACGTCGTCGACGTGATCCATGAGGAGGCCGACGAGGACATCAAGCGCCTCGGTGGCGTCGGTGACGAAGAGCTGTCGGACAATGTCATATCGACCGTGCGGTCGCGCTTCCTGTGGCTGTTCATCAATCTCGGCACAGCCATGCTCTCGGCAAGCGTCATCGGCCTGTTCGACGCATCGATCGAAAAGATGATTGCACTTGCCGTACTGATGCCGATCGTCGCCTCGATGGGCGGTAATGCCGGCACGCAGACGATGACGGTGACAGTGCGCGCGCTCGCGACCCGCGATATCGACATATACAATGCTGGCCGCATCATCCGCAGAGAGGCGGGCGTCGGCATTATGAATGGCGTCCTCTTTGCAACCCTCCTGGGCGCCATCGCCGGCACCTGGTTCCATGACTATCAGCTTGGCGTCGTCATTGGCGCCGCGATGATCATCAACCTGATGGCCGCAGCGCTTGCCGGGATTCTCCTGCCGCTTCTTCTCGACAAGGTTGGCGCAGATCCCGCTATAGCGTCGTCCGTCTTCGTGACGACGGTCACGGACTGTACCGGTTTCTTCGCCTTCCTTGGGATCGCCACGTGGTGGTTCGGTATCTGAGCCGGATACCAAAATTGACTATTACGTAAAAGTCAATATGATGCGGCGCGAGAGTGGGAAGCCAATGCCTGTGAACAAATACTATAGCATAACGGAGCTAACGCGCGAATTTGGCGTGTCGACGCGCACGCTGCGCTTTTACGAGGATGAAGGTCTGATTCATCCGGAGCGGCGCGGACGCACGCGCCTGTTCCGCCAGGCCGATCGGCGCTTGATTCAGGAAATCCTGCGTGGGCGGCGTATCGGCTTCACGATCGCCGAGATCCGCGAAATCATCCAGGTCTACAAGGAGCCGCCGGGCGAACTTGGGCAGCTGAAGCTGTTGATGAAGCGCATTGATGAAAAGCGCGAGGATTTGCGCCAGAAGCGCAAGGACATCGACGACACGCTGACGGAACTCGACAACATCGAAGAAGCCTGCCTCGGCCGCCTCGCCGAAATCGGCGTCGGCACCTGATTTACTGTGCGTTGGCACTGCATTCGTCCGCCAGCGCGACTATCCGGCCGTCATCCGGCTTGATGGCGCCTGACTGAAACTCCGTAAAGAGATTTTGTGTCTGCAGCTTCTCCAGGGTGCACTGGCAGAAGCTGCGGCACAGTGTTTCGCCCGCCTGTTGGACACAGGAGGCAGTGCATTGCTTGAGATAGGTTTCGACCGGATCGGGCTTTGCCGGCGGCACGACCATCGTCAGCGCATAGGCGATCGAGATCAGCACCGGCTGGTGGATCAGATAGAAGGCGAGGCTATGGCGGCCGGCTTTGGCGAGAAGAGTTGAGCCGGTGCCGAGTTTGGCAAGCCTGTCGAGCAGCCTGCCTTTCAGGGCAATGAAGGCGGACGTCAATCCAAGTAGAAACGGGACTGCCCAGGGGAAGAGGGGCACGTAATCGTTCGATCGCGGCGCCATTTCCGCGAATCCCATCCAGGCGAGATAGCTTGGATTGAAGAGTGGTGAGCGCAGCAGGCTCGGCGCGATCCAGGTGTCGACGATCCAGGCGGCGGTGATCGCCAGCGTGAGCACGATCGTCACGACGAGCGGCAGACGTACAAAGATAACGCCGATCAGGCTCAGGACAGCAATGCTGTGCAGGATGCCGAAGAAAATCCATTCTCCGGGCGTGGCGATGCGGGTGACCACCGAAATCAGCAGCGCGGCACCGGCAATCATCGCGAAGCGTTTCCAGAATGACGGCCAGCGGATCTCCGGCTTGCTCGAAAGAGCCATGCTGATGCCGGCGATAAAAAGGAAGGTGCTGGCAATGGCCCGGGCATAGATCTTCAGCCAGCCGGTCTCCACCGTGCCCGCCGCCAGATAGCCCATGAATTCCATGTCCCAGCTGAAATGGTAGGTGGCCATGGCGATCAGCGCTACGCCACGCGCCGTATCGAGCAGCCCGATGCGGGGCACCCGAACGGACGCCTCGTTTTCGCTTGCTGAAATAGCCATCAGAGCTCCTTGGACAAATCATTGCCGCCATTCGCCGACATGTCGCGGCGAATAGCAGAAACGTGGAGATTTGATGGCGGTTTGACATCCATGATCGCCAGACGCGCCTCGGAGAAGAATTGCCTTCGCGTGAGCACGACGACGATGATCGCCGTCGTCGCCATGAAAACGTAAGCGTTTATGAACCAGCCGAGATAACCGATCGACAGGAAAATTGCGCGAAGACCTTCGTTGAAGTGTCCACCCGCAAGGATGTTCATGCGGATGACGCGTTCGGCGGCGCGCTCGGCTGCAACCATATCGCCCTCGGCCTCTCGCACCATCGGGATGGTCCCAAAGAGGATGCTGCAGTAGTTGAAGAGCCGGTAGGACCAGCCGAATTTAAAGAACGCATAGGCAAATAGAGCGGCCAGTCCTCCGACCTTGAGTTCGAAACTCGCAGTGCCGCCGTTGAAGACATAGGGTAGATCGGCGAAGACCGCGTTGACCTTCTCGGTCGCTCCCAGCAGCGCGAAGCAACTGCCGATCGCGAAGATCGAGGTCGATGCAAAGAAGGCCGTGCCGTTCTGCAATCCGGCCATGATCTGCGTGTCGATCATCTTGAGGTCGCGACGCAGCGAGTTGTAGATCCATTCTCGCCGCCGCTCGCTCATCGCGTGGGTCAGGCTTGTGCGGCCGAAGAATGTCCTGCCGCGCAGCAGCCATGAATAGCCGAGCCATAGTATGGTGAAGAAAGCCAGTGCGATATAATCGGCCACCGAAAGCATCGAGTATTCAATCCCAGATTCGACGCCGCCACTCTACAGATGCAATTGCATGCTGCAATGACTGGCAAGACGCGCCCGTTCGTTTTAGTGTCGCGCCAATTAAACGGGATGTCGGTCTGCCGCGAGTGCCGAAATAGGTCATCGGATAGTCTGGCGGAAGATTTTCACAGGAAGCAGGCATGTTCCTTTCGGTATTCGACGTTTTCAAGATCGGTATCGGGCCATCGAGCTCGCATACGATGGGGCCGATGTCGGCTGCCAATCGCTTCCTCGACCTGATCCTTTCGAACGAATGGCCACGCCCATCGTCGGGCGCGCAGGTTGCCGCCATCAAGGTCAGCCTGCACGGCTCGCTCGCGCATACCGGCATCGGCCACGGAACGGGCAGGGCGGTCATTCTCGGCCTGATGGGAGAGAAGCCGGACAGTGTCGATCCTGACAAGATGGACGGCATTATCGACCAGGTGGAACGCTCCGGCCGCATCACGCCGCCCGGCCATCCGGCGTATTTCTTCATGCCGAAGAACGATCTGATCTTCGACAAGAAACAGCCGCTGCCGGGTCATGCGAACGGGATGATCTTCTCCGCCTACGACAAGGACGAACGGCTGCTGCTGAAGCGCATCTATTACTCCGTCGGCGGCGGTTTCGTCGTCACCGATACCGAGCTCGAACAGATGCGGGCCAAGAAGAAGGCGGCCGCAGGTGCGGTCAAGGTTCCATATCCGTTTGCCACAGCCAAGCAGATGCTGGAGATGGCGGAACGGTCCGGCCTCAGCATCGCGCAGATGAAGCGCGCCAACGAGGAGAGCCAGCGGAGCCGCGAGGAGCTGGATGAGGGTCTCGACCGCATCTGGGAGGCGATGCGCTCCTGCATCGAGCGAGGACTCAAGGTCGACGGCATCATGCCCGGCGGCCTGAACGTCCGGCGCCGCGCGCGGAAAATACATGACAAGCTGCAGGAGGAGTGGCGCAGCAACCGCATCAATCCGCTGCTCGCCAACGACTGGCTGAGCGTCTATGCCATGGCGGTCAACGAGGAGAATGCCGCAGGCGGCCGCGTGGTGACCGCGCCGACCAATGGCGCCGCCGGCGTCATTCCCGCGACGATCCGCTACTACGAGCATTTCCACGAGGACTGGGATCAGGATGGGATCCGGGACTATCTGCTGACTGCGGCGGCCATCGGCGGCATCATCAAGCACAATGCCTCCATCTCCGGCGCCGAAGTCGGCTGTCAGGGCGAAGTGGGTTCGGCGGCGGCCATGGCGGCAGCCGGGCTCGCGGCCGTGATGGGCGGGATGCCGGCACAGATCGAAAATGCCGCCGAGATCGCGCTCGAGCATCACCTCGGCATGACTTGCGATCCGGTTGCGGGTCTCGTCCAGGTGCCGTGCATCGAGCGGAATGCGCTGGGTGCGGTAAAGGCGGTGACGGCCGCCTCGCTTGCCGTCAAGGGCGATGGCCAGCATTTCGTGCCGCTCGACGCCTGCATCGAAACCATGCGTCAGACCGGCCACGATATGAGCGAGAAATACAAGGAAACCTCAACCGGCGGTCTGGCCGTCAACGTCGTCGAGTGCTGACGTTGTGGACTTGCAGCCGGTAGATGCTTGACGCTGCCGGTCAAAAGGATTTCAACGGCAGCATGGCATTACATCTCATCAAATTGTGCGTGGGTGCAGACTCGATCGAGGACCTGCGCGAGTGGGTGGCCGAGCGTTCGCTTCGAGCGATTGCGGCGGGCCTCGAGCCACATTCCGTGCACACGACGCGCATGGTCCCGAAACGCGTGACGGAACTGCTCGACGGCGGCTCTCTCTATTGGGTGATCAAGGGACAGGTGCAGGCGCGCCAGAAGCTGCTGGACATCGAAACCTTCACGGACGGCGAGGGGATCGGCCGATGCCACCTCGTACTTGGGCCGGAGGTGATCGAAACCGCCGTGCAGCCGAAACGCGCGTTCCAGGGCTGGCGCTATTATCCGGAAGAAGATGTGCCGCGGGATATCACGACACTCGGCGATGGCGTTGCCGAAATGCCCGCGGATTTACGCCGCGAGCTCTCTGAACTGGGGCTACTCTAGGTTCAGCGCAGCCGCAACATGACCGGCGACCTGCCATCCGCGCAGGTAACGTGCAGGTGAATGCGGGCCTCGGGCTGCGAATAGCGCCACGCGCGCGCGCCATGGCAGAGCAGCAAGTTGATGAGGTCCTTGGTCTTTGCTGATTTCGCTCTCGGCCGATGCAAGCCGATTTCGGCGAGCCGGAGAGCTGCCTCGTGCAGCGGATGAAAGCCGAATCGTCCCGGCCTGCCTGACCCGCGCGGCGGAAAGCCCGTAATATTGCCATTCGTTGCCATATTCGTCCCCGTACGCATTACAAATCGAGGTTAGGAACTCAAGCCGGCGTCGCGAACACCGAATCCGGCCTTGAACGGCGCCGCCGGAAAAGCCAGCGGCGCCGTAAATCTCATTGGGCCGAGGCCCAGCACTTCACGCCTGTACGCTTGAGGGCGTTGCAGGCATTCACAGCTTCGCGCTGGTCGTCGAAGCCGCCAAAGCGAGCGCGATAAATCTGATCGCCACCATTTGAATAAGCGACAGCGAAAGGCTTCGCGGAACGCAGTGCCTTGCCACCCTTGCTCTTCGCCTTCTCCAGCAAGTCCATTGCCATGTCGCGGCTGGAAGATACGCCGATCTGCACAACCCAGCCGCTCGGCTCCTGCTCCGCGCTCGAGACGCGCTTTGCAGCAGCTGGCTGCGGGGCTACGGAGGCGGTGGTCACCGCATCAACCGGATCGCTGGCAGGCTGCTCCGGCGGCATGTAGGCCGGGGCGGGAGACGGAACGGCGACGGAGGCCTGCTTGAAGCTCGTCGTCTTCACTTTCGTGGGAGCAGGTATCTCGGGCTTCTGTTGTGCGACAAGCGGGTTTTCGGAGCTCTGAGCCGGCGAGTCGGCATAGGCAACCGCTGCCGACGCCACCTCGTAGCGGGCATCCGGCGTCGGACCCTTGTGCGGCAGATCGACGCCAGCGGTCGAGACCGGAGCGTCGGCCGCAGGCGTTGGAGCCTTCTCGGCGATGAGGTTAGAGCCACCACGCGTCGACGCTTTTGGAAGGTAAGTCGCAATGAGCTTGCGCATCTGGGAATCGCGGGCAGGTGTCGACGTTCCGCCCATGACGACGCCGACGATTGATCTGCCGTCCACCTGCACCGAGCTCACGAGATTGAAGCCGGCAGCGCGGGTATAGCCGGTCTTGATGCCGTCGACGCCGCGCACAGAACCGACAAGGCGGTTGTGGCTGCGGATGACGCGGTTGCCGAACTTGAAGCTGCGCGTGGAGAAATAGGCGTAATACTGCGGAAAATGCTGACGAAGAGCGATGCCGAGACGGGCCTGGTCGCGCGCCGTGGTCATCTGAGCCGTATTCGGCAGGCCGTTGGCATTGCGATAGGTGGTGCGGGTCATGCCGAGCGCATGTGCCTTTGCCGTCATCATCTGCCCGAAACGGTCTTCGCTGCCGCCAAGCAATTCGCCAAGCGCGGTTGCCGCGTCATTGGCGGAGAGCGTGACAAGACCAAGGATGCCCTGCTCGACGGTGATCGAATTGCCGGCTTTCACACCGAGCTTGGTCGGAGCCTGCGCAGATGCATGAGCGGAAAAGGGAACGCGTGTGTCCAGACGAATGCGCCCTTGCTCAAGCGCCTCGAAGACCATGTAGAGCGTCATCATCTTCGTCAGCGACGCCGGGTATTGCAGACGGTCGGAATTCTCGCTGTAGAGCACGTTCCCCGTTTTCGCATCGACGACAATGCCCGCATATTTCGGATTGGCGGCTTCTGCTTCTGCTGTGACCGATTCAGCGAGAAAGGCGGTCGTCGCGATGGCAACCACAGCCAGAATCTTGAATAGGAAATTGCCGGACCTCGGCGATGGTACGAAGGATACAGACCTTGACACTATTTAACTCTTCGCTTGCATTTCACGATTGGTCGGCGCGCACATCCGTATCGGCGCGACCATTGTCTTTTGACGTTAGCCTGGTGGGGTTACCAATCCGTTTATGATTAATCGTTTGCTTCGCCGTCCGGCTGCTTTTTAGCGGGGTGTTGCGGTACGGGTCACAAGCCGCGCTTCCACAAAGGTTCGAATAGCGGCATCAATATGGTCCCAGTCCTGCAAATGACGGCTTGAGAAGCGATAAAGGACGCTGAGATCCTTCCCGACTTTAATGTCGCGTTGGCAATCCCCGCTTGTCGCATCGGCGGGGGACGAGGGCAGGATGCAGCGCACCGCATATTCGGTCTGGTTTGCACGCGCTCCGGTCAGCAGAACCTCGCCGCCATAGCCCGCTTCGGCCTTCAACTTGCGGAGCGTCAGGCCGTGGCCGTAAGGAACGGCGGCGCCCTCCGTCAGATGCGAGTAGATTGGCTCGAGTCGGCCGGACATGTCCTGCGACATCGTGCTTTGGGTGATCTGCACGAAGATGAGATTGGCGGACAGCGATATGTCGTCAAAGCGCTCGCGGTGCTCCTTTGAATAGCCCTGCATCTCTGGCCATGTGAGGTAAATGTCGGCGCGCTCCGCCATTCCGTTGTGCCTCTGGCTTGGGAAGCGCAACGCATTTTCAGGCAGACTGAGTGCGTCGCGGCCAATGGCGATCGTGACTGCCTCCGTGCTGTCGGTATTGCCCGCCAGCGTAATGTGCCGCCCGATCCAGCGGCCACCAATACTGATTGCAAGCGTCAGCGTGGCAAGAACGGTGACGAGTGCGATCAATCGCACGATCACGCCGTTGGAAAAGAGGGGCGCCTCATCGGGTGTGTCGGCACTGCGGGCGAAGTGGCTCATGGCGGGCTCTTCAGTTGTCTGACCGCCGTAAACGAAACTGGAGCCGCCGGTGCTAAATCTCGCGAAAAGATCCAGCAGTTCGGTAAAGGAAGAGTTAATTCGGGTGCGCTTGAAAAAGTAAGCCGCTCCCGGGACAGCGGGAGCGGCTCAGGGCACCGGTCGGGACGGGATGCGGGGACGGACCGGGCCGAGTGGAACCCGCCGGTATCCCCGGCGGGTGCAATTGATCTTAGCGTACGCTACCAACTGCGACGGCACGGCCGTCCTGCAACTTCGTCCAGCGTGCCGGATCATCGGCGGACTGACGCTTCAGGAAGGTGTACTCGGTATCGCCCCAGAGCATCACCTTGTTGCGCATGTTGTCGAGGATGAAGTCGCCGTGGTCTGTGCGGACCGTCAGCACCGCATGGCCTTCGCCATTCGGCTGCATGACGACCGTCATGAGCAGGTCGGACGGCGAGAAGCCGTCGTCGATCAGCATCTTGCGCTTCAGCAGCGCGAAGTCCTCGCAGTCGCCGACGGTGCGCGGGTAGGCCCAGCGCTCTTCGACGCCGTAGATTTCCATGTCGGTCATCGGCTTGATCTGCGAGTTGACCTCGTAGTTGATCTTGAGGATCGTCTTCCAGCGCTCCTCCGTCAGGATCGCCGGACCGGCGTCGCCGCCGGCATAGGCGCATTCGCTCGGATTTGCCCTGCAAAATTCGTAGTGGCCAATCGGTGGGCTGGCATTGCCTGCAAGTGTCATGCTGCCAGGCGCCGCTTGTCCCGCGCCCGCCATCGCCATCAGCAGTATACCGCCGAAAAAGCCGCCTTTGATTGCATTGAACATCGTTTTTGTCGTCCCTGTTCTATGAGGACGACAATGGCACAGACGTTTTTATCCGCTGCAAAATTACGCAATAGAATTAAAGGCTTAGTTGATTCAAAGACGCATAAAACCTGATTAAAAACAAAGTCGAATACGCGTAAAATTGGATGCGGTTTCGACGTAAATTTGAATAAAATTCTAAGCGTCAGAACAACGCCCGGAGGCCACGCAAGCGGCGGCTCTCCATGCAAAAGTTAATGGCGAGGCCGGATTTCGGGAGGTTGGCTGGCTGCCAATCGACATCCGAGCATCACGGACGGGTGTGGAAATCAGGCGGAAGGGCTGAATTTGGCGGGTCAGCGCGGCTGATCTCAGCTGCAGCCCGCAAAAATTATTTTCGAAGAGTTTCGCGAAATTCGTTGGTTGCCGTGACGATCGCGGAGGAGACAGCGGTGTCGATGTCGCGTGCGCCGCGTTTTCAGTCACGACAAGGCGGCTGCCAGGCCATGCTCCGACCAGTTCCCAAGCGGTTGTCAGCGCCCTAGATCCGGTTGCCGTCACCGGTCTCCAGGAATCCCTCTTCGTAGGGCTCGATTTCGGGATAAAGCAAGGACTGAGAAAGCCACCTGTTGGGGCGGCGTTCATCTCTCATATCGATGACACTAAGATGACAATCGCCTAGAGGAACTCGCGCAAGGTCTCGCGCGACTGGACCGAGAGGAATTCGAGCGCGACGCCGTCGCTGAAATGACGGACGACGCGGCCACGCATGTTGCCGAGGCGGATCGCCGTGCCGAGGGCAGGGCGCACGTCCACGTCGACTGCGGCGCCCGAAAGCGAAAGGTCCATGATGCGGCAGGTGTAGCGCGTGCCGTCTTCGAGCGTCAATTCGGTCTGGGTTTCGCGCGGCGTCAGACGATCGTGGCGGCGGTCTTCCGGCAGGCCGAGCTCGTGTTTGTTGGCGAGCCACGTCAACTGTGCCGCCAGCTTTTCCCGCTTGCGCTCGGTGGCGTTGATCGACATCGTGAAGCCGCGCACGTCCACGGTCTGGACGTGGCCTTCGACGCGTCCGAGATGATCGATGTAGGCGACGACCCGCTCATTGGCGCGCGGACGGCCGTTGCAGGTGACGTACATGTCGCCCGGCGACATATCGATCACAGTGCATTCATATTCTTCGTAGTTCGCAAGCATCAGGCGGCCCTGCATATGGATGGGCACGCGCTGGAAAACACCCTGTTCGGGACGCGGCGCAATCCGGGGCGGCTGGGCTTGCTGGAACGAGTGCATGAAAGAACTTCTTCATGAAATGATATACACGGATCATAACCGGCAACCCCTTAACAGAAGGTTGTCCTGAAGAAGGTCGATACACCTCGGAGCATAAAGCGAACTGTGCCGCAATGAGACGGTCAGTGCGACGCCGGGCCTGAGAACAATGAAGACATCACGCGGCCGATGAAGGCACCGACACCGTGCGGGCGTTCGCTGACAGCTGCATATGGCCAGCTTTCCTTCCGGTCCTGGGCCGGTCTGTCGCGGAGAAGACGGCTGCGGTCCAGCGCCAGAAAATCAAGCGGAACGATCTCCAGCCAGCTTGCCGCGACGGACGGCGCGATTGCGCCGAGCAGCCGCTCGGGGCGTCCCCCTTCGGAGCGCAATGGCATGACGATGATCTCAAAGCTCGCCTGGTGCCCAGCAGTGCTGTAGCCGGTGGCATTGAGCAGCGTGGGGATCGCGTGCTCCATGGCGCCACGAAGCGTTGCCTCGATGTCGAGCGTATGCCCATCGCCGAACAGTTCCGCAAAGCTTTCACCGCGCAGATCGCGCCCAAAGAGATCACAGATCCGCGTGCCCGCAAGCCGGAAGGTGACGGCGCCCAGACCGTCGTTCTTCTCAAGAATGAACAGGCTCGGGAGAATATGGCCCAGGCTCGACGGCTCGATCTGCGATTTCAGCGGGGCGTCGCCGGATCCCCGTAACCGGTTCCAATAGTCATAAATATCGATGATCGTCTGATGGCGCACGGTGCCAACCTGTTTCATTTTGGTTCGAGTTCGAGCCTGAAGGGCTCTTTTGCTCTCTACCTAGCGGATTTCATGCCAACTGCGGCGAGTTAAGGTTAAGAAGCGGTTTCGATTGCGCTGCGGAGTCTTGTCGTGCGACGGTTGCCCATCGCTTCGGAAACGAAGTTCAGCACACGCACTGATCGGGCACGAGGGATACTCGGGGGATGTCCGGCAAGCCGTCTGGTTCTTCCGGACGGCTTTTTTTTTGACCTTCGCTCCTGTAAGGCTTTGGCCTGAACCGGCGAGGACGGATATGGAAGACCACAGGACAGAGCCGGAGTCGGCAGACGAAACCCCGGCCGCAAAGACACGGACGCCGATCTTCAATCTGCCCGGCATCCTGCTCGCGACGCTCTGTCTGCTCGGGGCGATCTATGCCGTCCAATCGGTCCTTCTTCCCGCAGACGCCGTCGATTGGCTGTTCTTCAACTTCGGGTTCATTCCGGCACGCTACGTGATTCCGTTCTCGGAGCAGGGGCCGCAATGGCTCTGGTCGCCGGTAACCTATTCGCTGCTGCACGGCAGCGTGGAGCACATTCTCTTCAACGGACTCTGGCTGATGGCCTTCGGGGCGCCGATCGCGCGCCGCATCGGCGCGTCGCGCTATGTCATATTCTGGATTTTCTCGTCGGTCGCCTCGGCTGCGCTTCATGCCGGGTTGAACTGGGGTAATCCGACCTTGCTCATAGGGGCTTCCGGCGTCGTTTCTGCCCTCATGGGAGCGGCCTGCCGCTTTGCCTTTCCGGCGGAACGCAGGGGGCTGCGTCCGGCCCATCTCAATCCGCGCCTGTCCGTCATGGAGTCCCTGCGGAGCCGGACGGTCATAGTCTTCACAGTCTTCTGGCTGCTCGGCAATGTGCTGATCGCGGTTGGCATTCCGCTGATCGGCGATCCGAACCAGCCGATCGCCTGGGACGCCCATATCGGCGGCTTTATTTTCGGATTCTTCCTTTTCCCGCTGTTCGACCGGAACATACCGGCGGGTCCTGATAGTTCAGAAGCACACGATATGTTGCAATCTTGAGCGTGGGAGTGCACCATTCCGATTGATCGGCATTGGAACTCGCAGCCGCGTGGAAGCCACTGATCAGTTAAGCGTTTCGCTTTCGACATGGGAGGAGGGTTCAAATGTCCAACACCGTAAAGGCCATCCTAGACCAAAAGGGCCGCGACGTCGTCACGGTCGGGCCGAACACGACCGCCGCCGAAGCGGCAAAAGTGCTGAACAGCCGCAAGATCGGCGCGGTGGTCATCCTCGGTGCGGATGATCGCATTTCGGGGATCTTCACCGAGCGCGATCTCGTCAATGCTGTAGCGAAGTTTGGCAAGGAATGCCTCGATCAACCGGTTGTCTCATTGATGACATCCAAGGTTTTCCGCTGTCACGAGGAAACGACCGTCAACGAGTTGATGGAGCTGATGACCAGCCGGCGTTTCCGGCACGTGCCGGTCGAAGCACATGGCAAGCTCACCGGCATCATTTCGATCGGTGACGTCGTTAAGACGCGTATTGCAGAAGTTGAACGCGAGGCAGAAGAGATCAAAGCCTATATCGCAGGCTGATACACTTCTGGTCGTCATACGTGACTAGGTATTCGCAAACGCTTCCTGCATTCTACGAATTTCAGGAAGCCGCGCCTTGGCTTCCTCGTAGCCGCGTTCGATCGCTTCCCCGGCCCGGTGGAATTCCGAAAGGCCCATGTCGCTGAGACGCGGATGCAGCGAGATATCCGGCGGATCGCCGGCAAGCCGGGCGCGCGAAATTCTATCCTGAATGATGTTGAAGGCCTGTACCATCACGCCGGTCATTCCCAGGCGTGCATAAGGTGCCTCCTCCTGCTTCTGCATTTCCTGAAGCGTAAGGCTTGCATTGTGCTTGACGACTGCGGAACGGCCGAACAGATCGTAGTTCAGATTGACAGCGACGACGAGCGGCTCTTCGTAGCTGCGGCAAACCGAAACCGGCACCGGATTGACCAACGCGCCGTCGACCAGGGTCCGGTTGTTGCTGCGGACCGGCTCGAAGATGCCGGGTAGAGCATAGGATGCGCGCAGCGCGGTAATCAGGGAACCATTCGCAATCCAGACCTCGTGACCGGTGTTCACTTCCGCGGCAACCGCCACAAAGGGGCGGCTGAGGTCTTCGATGTTCAAGCCCTCGAGATGCTCTTGCATCCGCTTCGTCAGACGCATGCCGCCGAAAAGCCCGCTACCGCCGATCGTGAGGTCAAGCAGGCTTGCAATACGCCGCATCGTCAGCGACCGGGCGAAGGCCTCTAGCTCATCCAGTTTGCCGGCAAGATAGCAGCCGCCGACAAGCGCACCGATGGAGGTACCAGCGATCATGCCGACTTCTATTGCTGCCTCGTCCAGCGCGCGCAGCACGCCGATATGCGCCCAGCCGCGCGCTGCGCCACCGCCGAGCGCCAGCGCAATCTTCGCCTTGTTAGGGAGAAGGGAGGAGTCTGCGGGGGGCGTAGTGGCTGGGACTGTCGGACTGCCGGAAGCGGAATTATTTGCCTGAGAGCCTTGGCGGTTCAAATTCCAATTCAGCATGTTGCGCCTCCCTCGCGGCAGAAACATAGTCGTCTGTAATACTCGTCCCGTAGTCTTTCCAAATCGTATATAACCGCCGTTCCTTGGCCCAAAAGCAAGCAGACGCCGCCACGCGCTACTTGCCGTAGACGTCTTTCGGGTCGAAATGCAGCTCATCATCGACGATGTCGAGCATCGGCTTTCCGTCCTGAAGATTAACCGTCCGGTAGAAGCAGGAACGCCGTCCAGTATGGCACGTAGCATCGTGCCCCGCGACCTCTACTTTAAGCCAGATTGCATCCTGATCGCAGTCGGTGCGTATTTCCTTGACCATCTGGACGTTGCCGGAAGTTTCGCCCTTCATCCAGAGTTTGCCCCGCGAGCGGCTGAAGTAATGTGCCTTCCGTGTCTGGATCGTAAGCGCAAGCGCTTGTGCGTTCATATGCGCGACCATCAGCAGTTCGCCGTCATGCGCATCGGTGACGATCGCGGCGATCAGGCCACGATCATCGAAGCGCGGCGTGAAATCACCGGCGTCTTCTAGTTCGGATTTGTCTTCGGACGGCGCATTAAATGCAAATGACATCAGTCGGCTCCCTCATTGGAGCCGATATCAACGGCTCCGTACCATCGTCATGAAGCGGGCTTGCTCAGCAGGCTCGGCCTTGAAACTTCCAGTAAAGGTTGTCGTCAATGTGGTGGAGCCTTGCTTCTGAACGCCGCGCATGGCCATGCACATATGCTCAGCTTCAATCATGACCGCAACGCCGCGCGGACGCAGCGTTTCGTCGATCGCACTTGCGATCTGCGCCGTCATGGTTTCCTGAGTCTGCAGGCGGCGCGCATAGATCTCGACGACGCGGGCGATCTTCGAAAGGCCAAGCACCCTGCCATCGGGAATATAGGCGACGTGCGCCTTGCCGATGATCGGAACCATGTGATGTTCACAATGCGAGAAGAAGGGAATGTCCCGCACGAGCACCATGTCGTCGTAACCGGCGACCTCCTCGAAAGTGCGGCCAAGCACCTCTTCCGGGTCCATGTCGTAGCCGGCGAAGAGTTCGCGATAGGCTTTGGCGACGCGGGTAGGGGTATCAATCAGCCCTTCACGCGAGGGATCGTCACCAGCCCAGCGGAGCAGGACGCGAACTGCGTCTTCCGCTTCCTTCTGGCTGGGGCGTTCCGAGTCACGGTTGGTCTGCGGAAAATTCTTTACGATGGCGTCCATACTGCTCAAGTCTCCTGATCCGCGAATGTGCGGATCGTCTTTCGGACTCGCCACTGGCATCCCTTGTCAGGAATTTTGCACCTTTGGCAGGCTCCGGGGCTTTCGGGGCAACTTATCGCCCGTCCGGCACGGTTTCCTAATCAAACTTACCCGAGGCCATTGCATTTTTATGGCCTTCGAACGACATACATATAGGAAGACGGCGTCGTCATGTAAGTATGCTAACACGACACGGTGTGTTTTTTGTTTGTGTTACAATGACCGCCGAATGAGCCGGTCCGCGGCAATCTGGAGCGGAATTCATCATGGAAGACATCTATAACACCAAAATCCTCGAATTTGCAGGCAATATTCCGATGACCGGCAGCATGCCGGATGCCGACGCCAGCGCCAAGGCCCATTCGAAACTCTGCGGTTCCAAGGTGACGATCTGGCTAAAGATGAAGGGCGACACGGTGACGGATTTCGCCCATGACGTGAAAGCTTGCGCGCTCGGTCAGGCTTCCTCCTCGATCATGGCGCGCCACGTCGTCGGCGCGACCGCCGGCGAAGTGCGTAAAGCCCGTGAAGACATGCTTGCGATGCTGAAGGCGGACGGGCAGGGTCCGGAAGGCCGCTTCGAGGATATGCGTTACCTTCGCCCGGTCAGGGACTACAAGGCGCGGCACGCCTCCACCATGCTGACTTTCGACGCCGTCGTCGACGCAATCGGGCAGATCGAAGCAAAACGCGCCGAAACGGTTGAGGCTTGAGCGGCGCGAGCGATGTGCGAATTCTGTTCCATCAGTCACAATGAGCAGGAGGACGAAGGCGGCGCAGCCGGCCCTCGGAAAGAGCCGCTGCGGTTTTCCCGAAACTACACCGGTCCCTTCCGCAAGACCCCGGATCGCCTGCTCGGAATGGGCTTCATCCGGCTTTATCAGCTGACCTTGTCCGGCTTCGTCGGTAACTCGTGTCGGCACATCCCCACCTGTTCCGAATATGGCTATGAGGCCATTGCCCGCCATGGGCTTTGGGCCGGCGGCTGGATGACGCTCTTCCGCGTCGGGCGCTGCGGCCCGGGCGGCACCAGCGGGCTCGATCCGGTTCCGGAGGCGCTCGAGCGTCGTTTTTATTGGTGGACGCCGTGGCGCTATCTTGCGCTCGGACGAAAAGCAGGCTGACCGCATGTCCATGCCGGGTATGACCACCTACGTCGCCCTCCTTCACAGTATCGTGCTCGGGCCAGGTCGCCGTGTGGCGATGTCAGATCTTCGCGACATGACGGAAGCACTCGGCTACCGCAATCCGCGGACGCTCGTTTCCACGGGCAATATCGTTTTCGAAGCAGCCGACGCACCACTCGGTGACATCGAGGCAAAACTTGAGACAGCCTTCAAGGCACGGTTCGGCAAGGCTGTCGATATCATCGTCCGCAGGGGCGGGGATTGGCTGAAGCTCGCGGAGGCCAATCCCTTTCCGGACGGTGAAGGCAGTCAGGTCATCGTCCGCGTCATGCGAAAGCCTCTCGATCGCTCCGTACTAGACGCGCTCGAGAAGTACACCGACCCCAATCAGCGTCTGGCGTTCACTGCCGGCGATCTCTGGATCGATTTTGCCGGTAAACCCAGCGAGTGGAGGCTACTCTCGGCGCTGACCACCAAGCGCATGGGCGTCGGCACGCTCCGCAACTGGAACACGGTGCGCGGTCTTGCCGAAATGATCAGCTGAACCTGCTTTTTCTTTACTCGCTCGCCAAATCTCGGTATCAGGCGGCGGCGCGTTCGCACGGACGAAGCGCTTCATTGCAACCACCCGCATTCGTTGGCGGGACTGGACAAGGAGAATATCGATATGTCCCAATCCGTTTCCCTTACTTTTCCTGACGGCAACCAGCGTAATTTCGAGCCGGGCACGACCGGCCGCGACGTTGCCGAATCCATTTCCAAGTCGCTCGCCAAGAAGGCCGTCGCCATTGCGATCGATGGCATGGTGCGCGACCTTTCCGACCCCGTGACGACGGGCAAAATCGAGATCATCACCCGCAACGACGAGCGCGCGCTGGAACTCATCCGCCACGACGCAGCACACGTTATGGCCGAAGCCGTGCAGGAGCTCTGGCCCGGCACGCAGGTCACGATCGGCCCGGTCATCGAGAACGGCTTCTATTACGACTTCGCCAAGAACGAGCCCTTCACACCTGACGATCTGCCGAAGATCGAAAAGAAGATGAGGGAGATCATCGCCCGCAACGCGCCCTTTACCAAACAGGTCTGGTCGCGCGAAAAAGCCAAGGAAGTGTTCGCGGCCAAGGGCGAGCAGTACAAGGTCGAGCTTGTCGATGCGATCCCGGAGGGCCAGGATCTCAAGATCTACTATCAGGGCGACTGGTTCGACCTTTGCCGCGGGCCGCATATGGCCTCCACGGGCCAGATCGGCAATGCCTTCAAGCTGATGAAGGTGGCCGGTGCGTACTGGCGCGGCGACAGCAACAATCCGATGTTGACCCGCATCTACGGTACGGCCTTTGCCGAGCAGTCCGAACTCGACAACTACCTGCATATCCTTGCCGAGGCCGAGAAGCGCGATCATCGCCGTCTCGGCCGTGAAATGGACCTCTTCCATTTCCAGGAGGAAGGACCGGGCGTCGTGTTCTGGCACGGCAAGGGCTGGCGCATCTTCCAGACGCTTGTCGCCTACATGCGCCGGCGGCTGGCGGCCGACTATCAGGAGGTCAACGCGCCGCAGGTTCTCGACGCCTCGCTCTGGGAGACTTCGGGGCACTGGGGCTGGTACCAGGAAAACATGTTCGCGGTAAAATCCGCCCATGCGATCACCCATCCCGACGACAAGGAGGCGGACAACCGCGTCTTCGCGCTGAAGCCGATGAACTGCCCTGGTCACGTCCAGATCTTCAAGCATGGCCTGAAATCCTATCGCGAACTGCCGATCCGCCTTGCGGAATTCGGCACGGTCCATCGCTACGAGCCGTCCGGTGCACTGCATGGCCTGATGCGTGTGCGTGGCTTCACGCAGGACGATGCGCATATCTTCTGCACCGACGAGCAGATGGCTGCCGAATGCCTTAAGATCAATGACCTGATCCTTTCGGTCTACAAGGACTTCGGTTTCGACGAGATCACCATCAAGCTCTCCACGCGCCCGGACAAGCGCGTCGGTTCGGACGATCTTTGGGATCGCGCCGAGAGCGTCATGACGGATGTTCTCACGACGATCCAGCAGCAGTCGAACGACATCAAGACCGGCATTCTGCCGGGCGAGGGCGCGTTCTACGGTCCGAAGTTCGAATATACGCTGAAGGATGCCATCGGCCGCGAATGGCAATGCGGTACGACGCAGGTCGACTTCAACCTTCCGGAACGCTTCGGTGCCTTCTACATCGACAGCAATTCGGAGAAGACGCAGCCGGTGATGATCCACCGGGCGATCTGCGGCTCCATGGAGCGCTTCCTCGGTATCCTGATCGAGAACTTTGCCGGCCACCTGCCGCTCTGGGTCTCGCCGCTGCAGGTCGTGGTCGCGACGATTACTTCGGAGGCGGACGGCTACGGCCAGGAAGTTGCCGAAGCGTTGCGCGAGGCCGGGCTCAACGTCGAAACCGACTTCCGTAACGAGAAGATCAACTACAAGATCCGCGAACATTCCGTTACGAAAGTTCCTGTCATCATCGTCTGCGGCAGGAAGGAAGCCGAGGAGCGCACGGTCAATATCCGCCGCCTCGGCAGCCAGGAGCAAACCTCGATGTCACTCGACGAGGCGATCGAGAGCCTTGCCTGGGAAGCGACGCCGCCGGATATCCGCCGCAAGATAGAAGCGAAGCGGGCAAAGGCCGCCTGAGCTCTGTCAGACGGATGTCATCGCTTTGATACATAACCGCCCGGTCTTCAATAGAGGCCGGGCGGTTTTGCGCTTCAAACAGCTATCCTACGCCAGCGATAACGATCCCCGCTTCAAGCGCTGGCTGATCCGCTCGATCGAGGGTCTTTCGGGCCGCAACCGCTATGTTCGTTTCTATGAGATATGGCGCACCGACATCGTGCCATCGCGCGAGCGCGTCTTCGGCAAGCTCCTCGACCTCATCGACGTCGATCTCGATATCCGCGGAAACTGGCCTGCCGCCGCACCTGCAGGCAGACCCCTGGTCATCGTCGCCAATCATCCGTTCGGCATCGGCGACGGCATAGCCGTCCTGTCTCTCGCCGAGCAGCTCGGCCGGCCGTTTCGTGTTCTCATTCACAATGAGCTGCTGAAGCTGCCTGAGATGGCTGACTACTCGCTTCCGGTCTCTTTCGAGGAGACCAAGGCAGCGCTTGCCATCAATATGGACACGCGTCGCGAGGCGGTCCGCCTGCTGAAGGAAGGTGTAACGGTCGTCATCTTTCCGGGCGGTGGCGTAGCGACGGCCAAGAACGGTTTCGGCCGCGCACAGGATCTTCCATGGAAGATGTTCCCGGCCAAGCTCGTCCAAGCGGCCGGCGCCGACGTCTTGCCCATCTATTTCGAGGGCCAGAATGGGCCGCTGTTTCACATTGCCAGCCGGTTTTCGCTGACGCTTCGCCTCTCGCTTCTGATCCGGGAGTTTCGGCGGCTGTCGGGCAAGACGATTGTCGCCCATGTGGGGCAGATCCTGCCGTACGAAGAACTGCGGAGGAGTGATCGGAAGGGTTTGCTCGCGGCGCTTTACGGCGCGGTCTTTTCTCTGGCGCCCGTCAGGGGGCAAAAGAGCATCTGAGGATCAATCAGCATCCGCGCCGCCCGGTACCAGCTGCTCATAGGAGGGGAGCGGCGCACGCGCGGAATTCTGCGGTTCGCCGGCGGCTGCCGGCTGCGGTTCCTGCTGCAGCGTCGTGGCGGCGCTGGTGGGTTCCTGCGGCTGTTCGTCCTTCATGAGCACTTCGACGTCTGTATTCCTGCCAGCCTCGACCTTGAAGTCGCGCTGATAGATCTTGTCCTTGTTGCGCGCGACGGCTGTATACTCGCCTTCCGCCAGAACCATGGTCGGGAAGGCGCTGACGCTTTCGCCGACGCTGTCGCCCGCAGCCGTCAGGATCGACCAGGCCGTGTCCGCGATCGCTTCGCCGCCGGCGTCTGAAACGAGCTTGAAGTTGATCTGCGCCGCGCGGTGCTGGATCGTCGCTTCGGTTAGCTTTCCGGCCTCGACCTGGATATCGGCACGAATGACAGCGTTGACGGCTCCGTATTCGGAAACGATATGATACGTGCCGGCATTCAGCCGTACCATGGTGTTCGGCGCCACATCTGCCATCACCAGTCCGCGTTCGCCGTCTTCGCGCACTTCCGAAGAGTAGATCGAGAAGCGCAGCTGGTCGGGGCGGATGCGAACATCGGACCCGGACACGGCGTTGAGCACCAGACCGCCCGCATCGAGCACCATCACCTGCTTGTCGAGCTTGCCGTCCTCGGGAATATTCACCTTGCGGGTCACGCCGGCGCGGCCGAAGGAGACATTGATCAGATAGTCGCCCGGGGCCAGCTGGAAAGCAGCCGACCCGCCACGGGCGCTTGCCACCAGCGGCAGCTTGCCGTCGGCACCCGCGACAGGACTGAACACATACCAGGAGAGTCCGTCTCGCACCGGCTCGCCGCTTTCCGTCAGCTTGGCTTCGATCTCAACCTCGCGCAGCGTCGCATTCTGCTGCGTGCTGCCCGGCGCAATGAAAGCGTTGAGCTTCGGCATCTTCGTGGTCGTGTCGAGCTGCTTGAATCCCTTGAACGCGTTCTGGGCGCTTGCGCTAAAGGGCAACAACGCAGTCAGAACAAGCACGAACGCCATACGCGCAAAAGGCAAAATGCCGGGCATGTGTTTCCTGAACAGATTGACTTCTAAAACTACAGAGGCCACTTCAAAACGAACCCAGTGGCAAATTCAAGACCCACCCATCCCGCTGCCGTGAAAATGAAAGTTTCTCCCGCATGAAATCCGATATCAAGCTGATTGATTACCTCGCCGTGCGCCGATCGATCCCTGCCTTCCAGATGTGCGAGCCCGGGCCTGCAAAGGCGGAAATAGAGGAAATCCTTCGTCTGGCATCGCGCGTCCCCGATCACGGGAAGCTCGCGCCCTGGCGTTTCATCGTCTATCGCGGAGAAGAGCGTGAACGAATCAGCGAAGAACTCTTGAAGCTAGCGCTCGAGGCCAAGCCTGATCTCTCGGAGGAAATGATCCAGGTCGAACGCACGCGCCTTACCCGAGCGCCGGTTGTCGTTGCCGTGGTCAGCAAGGCGGGTCCGCACTTCAAGATCCCGGAATGGGAGCAGCTCATGTCGGCGGGCGCCGTGTGCCTCAACATCATCTTTTCGGCGAATGCCCATGGCTGGGTCGCCAACTGGTTGACCGAATGGTTTGCCTATGACGAGCGCGCCTATCCGGTTCTCGGCGTTCAGCCGGGCGAAAAAGTCGCCGGCTTCATCCATATCGGTTCGACAAATTTCCCGGTGGTCGAGCGGCCGCGTCCGTCACTCTCCGAAACCGTCACCTGGGTCGGCGGAGAGGGCTGATGTTCTATACGACGGATAGCAACAAGCACGGTCTCTCCCACGATCCCTTCAAGGCGATCGTGGCGCCGCGCCCGATCGGCTGGATCGGCAGCAAGGGGGCGGACGGATCGATCAATCTCGGTCCCTACTCCTTCTTCAATGCCGTCTCCGACCATCCGAAGATCGTCATGTTCTCATCGAGCGGCCGCAAGCACAGCCAGAGGAATGCCGGCGAGACGGGCGTCTTCACCTGCAATTTCGTCAGCCGCAACCTCGTCGAGAAGATGAACCTTTCTTCCGCCGCGGTTCCCTATGGCACCGACGAATTCGCGCTCGCCGGGGTGACCGCCGTTCCGGGCAAACTTGTCGACGCGCCCTATGTGGGCGAGGCCTTCGCCGTGCTCGAATGCAAGGTGACGGAGATCATCGTGCCGAAATCGCTATCCGGTGAGCAGACGGAAAACGTCATGGTCTTCGGCGAGGTCGTCGGCATCCACATCGACGAAGCGATCGTCAGCAATGGCCGGCTCGACATGTCGCTGGCAAGGCCGACGGCCCGGATGGGCTACATGGACTACAGCGAGGCGAGCGAGGTCTTTGAGATGTTCCGTCCGAAGGTCGAGACGGTGGCCGCCAAAGCCTGATAAACATGGTGAACCAATCTTAAACCATTTGCCGATAGTGTTACCCGAACGTTAGGGGCGCGAAGGAATCGCGCCGCAGGTTGGGGCGTAAATTGATCGTAGAGGCTTTCCTTCGCTGGGTTGAAACTGCCAAGGCAGGGGACAGAGCTCGCGCCGCGAACGCATTGGGGCGTGCCTATCTGCAGTCCGAAATGCTTCCGGAGGAGCGCAAAGCCGCGGAAATGGCGATGACCTTCCTGCTTGACGATCCTTCGCCGCGCGTTCGTCTTGCGCTGGCCGAGGCGATCGCTTGGTCGCAAGAAGCGCCGCGCGCCATCATTCTGGCGCTTGCCGAAGACCAGCCGGAAATCGCGTGCCACGCCCTGACCTGCTCTCCAGTGCTCTCGGACACGGACCTTGTCGATCTTGCCGCCCGCGGCAGCAGCGTTGTCCGCATCCTGATCGCGGCGCGGCCGTCGATTTCCCGAGCTGTTTCAGCCGCTCTTGCGGAAGTCGGCGACGAAGAAGAGGTCCTGTGCCTTCTTGAGAACGAGGGCGCGGCGATCGCCCCGCAATCGCTGAAGCGGATCGCCGAGCGGCTCGGCGACTGCTGCGACACACGCAATCTGCTGCTCGACCGCACCGATCTCCCGGCTGATGCCCGGCAGTTACTGACGCAGCATGTCAGCAACGCATTGGTGGCTTTTCCTCTGGCACAGGCCGCCGTCGGGATCGCTCGTCTGCAGCGCATCAGCCGCGAGGCGGCCCAGTCCGCTACGGTCTCCCTTGCTGGCGAGATCCAGGCGCACGAAATTGCCGATCTCGTCGAGCATTTGCGCCTTGCCGGCAATCTAACGCCGTCCTTCCTCATGCATGCGCTTTGTTCCGGCAAGGTGGATTTCTTCGCGAACGCCATCGTCAATCTGACCGGCTGCACCGAAAACCGCGTGCGTTCGATCCTCGCGACGGGACGCAGCCATGCGGTGCGTGCGCTGTACGAGAAGGCTGGCCTCAGCAGCGAAATCAGCACGGTCTTTGTGGAGGCGACTCTCCACTGGCGCGAAGCCTCCAGAAAAACCTCTGGAACCAGGCTCTTCAATGTCTGCGGCAGCCTGCTCGAACGATTCCGCCATGTCGGCGGTGCCCATGGTGCGGTCGGTGAACTCCTTGATATGGTCGAGAGGCTTCATATTGCCGAGCAGCGTCAATCGGCGCGGGACTACGCGTCCATGACTGCACTCGAAGCTGCCTAGAGTGCCTGAGAAAAGCCATGTCCGTCACCATTGCTGTTGAATCGCCACGTCAGCCGGAAATCGTCCGCTTGCTGGAGCTTTCCGATGCTTATGCGGCCTCCCTCTATCCGGCTGAGAGCAACCATCTCGTCGATCTCTCGACCTTGGAAACGCCGTCCGCCAGCTTCTTCGTTGCTCGGAATGCCGGGGTGATCGTCGGCTGCGCGGCACTCGTGGAGGCAGGCGATGGCACGGCGGAGATCAAGCGCATGTTCGTCGACCCGGCGGCGCGAGGGCTGAAGATCGCAAGCCGCCTGATGGATGAGCTTGAGAGATGCGCGAAGTCACGCGACCTTGACGCGATCCGTCTGGAAACCGGCATCTATCAGCCGGAGGCGATCGGGCTTTACCGCAAGTACGGCTACGTCGACATCGAGCCTTTCGCTTCGTACCTGCCGGATCCGCTGAGCCTTTTCATGGAGAAGCGGTTGAAATGATCAGCCTTCGGCAGCGCGCTGCGCCGGCGGCGCCTGCTCGTCGATCATGACTTCCGGACCAAGCCCCGTCTGATCGCTTGCTGTGACTTCATGCATCCATTCGCGCCAGATCGCGACGAGCAGAGCCATCAGCACCGGGCCGATGAAGAGACCGAGAAAGCCCATGGTCTTTACGCCGCCGACGAGGCCGAAGAAGGTCGGCAGGAAGGGAAGCTTGATCGGGCCGCCGACAAGTTTCGGACGCAGAGTCTTATCGACGATGAAGAGTTCGACCGTACCCCAGACGAAGAGCGCGATGCCGGCAAAATGTGATCCGCTGGCCAGGAGGTACACCGAAACCAACGTGAACGAGAGCGGCGCGCCGCCGGGTATCAGAGCCATAAGGCCCGTTATAACGCCAAGCGTGACCGGCGAGGGTACGCCTGCGATCCAGTAGGCGACCCCGAGCACGATGCCTTCCCCGATTGCAATCACCGTCATGCCCATGACGGTTGAGCTGATCGTTGCCGGAACGACCCGCGAAAAGCGCTCCCAGCGATTGGGCAGGATGCGCTCGCCGAGCATGTCGATCTGCCGCGAGAAGGACGATCCGTCGCGATAGACAAAGAAGAGCGCGATCAGCATGAAAAGCAGCGTCAGGAGCAGATGGAACGACGCACCGCCGGCGGCGAGAACCGCACGATAGATATTGCCGAGATGGGCACCGCTGATGACCTGAACGAGTTCGCCGAGCGACCCGGGGCTACCAACGTATTTCGTCCAGAGTTCATCGAGGTAAGGCCCTGCAAACGGCAGCGCAAGGATCCATTGCGGCGTAGACGCGCCCTGCCGGTTGGTCTGAACGACCCAGGCAAACCATTCACGCACTTCGCCTGTGGTGTAGGTAACCGCAAGCCCGATCGGGATGACCAGAAAGGTGATGATCAGAAGGATCGCGATCGTGGCGGCGATCGTTGTGTTGCCGCCGACGCGGCCGAGAAGCTTGCGATAAAGCGGCCAACTCGCAAAGCCGATGACGAGTGCTGCCAGAACTGGAATAACAAAGCCATGGAAGAAATAGACGCCCGCAGCAACGATGAGGATCAAAAGCCAGCGAGCGGCCGAAATCGACGGGATCAGCGGCGTGCGCGTGGGCGCAGACGGGCCAAGCCACCGCGTTTCGCCTGGCAGTCTCTTGTTGTTCGAAAGGCTCACGTCGTTTTTATTTCCTTCTTGTTCTCATGGATATGCGCTCTACGGCGCCCGGACGCAAGCATATCGATCATTTAAGTCGGAGCTTTTGCGATCACTGACGCAGCCCGCAGCTTCAGGGTGCCGCATATCTCAATCCTCTGTACGAAATGTGACGAAGTTTTCTTTCAGAGTCTTGATGACCGGCGAAAATAGTACAGGTTGGATCAACGGCATCGAAAGCTATGGTTGGGGACTATGACGTTATTTTCAGCGGAAGTTTCATGGCAGCGCGGTGAGGGCAGCTTTACGGACGGCAAATACAGCCGCGGCCATACATGGAATTTCGACGGAGGCCTTTCGGTACCTGCCTCGGCATCTCCGCACAACGTGCCGCTTCCGTACTCGGTCGCCGAGAATGTCGATCCCGAGGAAGCCTATGTAGCGGCGCTCTCCAGCTGCCACATGCTCTTCTACCTTTGGCTTGCATCGAAGAAGGGCATTGCTATCGACAGCTATGTCGATAACGCGACGGGCATCATGGAGAAGGTCGACGGAAAAATGCTTGTCAGCCACGTCGAGCTGAAGCCGAGCGTTGTCTATTCAGGCGAGGCGCCGAGCCGTGAAACCGAGGAGAAGCTCCATCACGAAGCCCACGAACTCTGCTTCCTCGCTAATTCCGTCAAGACGAAGATAGACGTTCGCCTCGGCTAGCGGCGCCATCTCTCCGTTACGATTGCGGACGGTGCAATAGTTTGAAGGCGTAGAACTGCGTCTTTTGCCCGGTCGAGAAATTGTTGTCGGAACCGAGGATCAGGACGTCGCTGCCGTCCTTCGCCCTGCCTATCGCCATCGACTCGATGTTATCCGGCACCAGGCCGGCGGCGCGCAGATCGAGCACCTGGCTCTTGCGGACGGGAACGATGCGCTGATCGGTCCTGGCGAGAGAAGCGATGGCCGAGACGTCGGTGGCGCCGTCGAGGTCCAGCATGAAGATCTTAACGTTGTTGCCGAAGCCTTGGGCGTAGCTGCGCTCGACGGCGAGCAGGCGGTGGTCGTCGAGTGCGACGATCTCCGCCATGCCGTTGTCGTTGCCGCCAATGGGCTTTGTGGCAGCCTGCGGGATCGGCGAGATTGGATAGACATACTGCGCCTTCGGTTCGCCAGTCGCCCCGTCATAGCGGATAATGCGCGACAGGCTGCCGTTGACGAGCGAGGCCGCCGGACCGTCCTGGTAGAGCGCAGCTTCGACGCCGACGAACACATCACCGTCGGGTGCGACCGCAAGATCCTCGAAGGCGAGATTGTCGCGGATGCCGGTCGATTTGTCGGCCGTCGGCGCGAAGCCTTCCGGCAGCTTGAATTCGCGCACAAAAGCACCGTCCGGCGAGGCGACGCGGACGAAGGGGGCGATCAGCGCCTTGCCGTCGCCTTCGCTACCCCAATAGACGCCGTCCCGGCCGAGGCGGATCGATTCCGGGTCAACGGTGCGGGCGGCGAAGGGTTCACCGTTCTTGTCCTGCAGCGTCACCTGCTTGACGACGGAAACGCCCTTGAGGCCGGAGCCGTCAACATCGACGTCGAGCTCATAGAAGCGAGCTGGGCCTTTTTCGGAGCGGTCGTCGCTGATGGCGATGTAATGGCCGGTCGCCGGGTCGAAGTCGAGACCGGAAATGCCGCCGAATTCGACGCCGTTTTCCATGTGACCGGTCGGGATGACGAATTCACCGAGATAAGAAAAGGAGATCCCGGCCGCGCAATCGCCGAACGGGCAAGGCGTCTCGAAGGTTGCGCCGATCGTGGTGGCGTGGAGGCTGGCGGCGCTGGACAGGAGAGCAACAGCGATAGTCGCGAGAAAACGCTTGGTCATGGCGAACATCCGGCTGGCGAGGAGGTTGATGAGCAGAACAGGCCGACGGGATCCCCTTTAAAGGATCGGCCCCGCCAGTCGCGTCGCTTGTCATGCACCGGTTGTTTGACGGAGTTGTTACGATTCTTCGTCAATTTCGTGAAATAGCGAAGCTCAGATATCGAGGTTTTCGGCAAAGGCGGCACGGTCCTGAATGAAGCGGAAGCGCGCGTCAGGCTTCGTGCCCATAAGGTCGTCCACGGCGGCACGGGTTCCCTCGAAATCGACCTCGTCGATCAGCACCCGCAGCAGCGTTCGCTTGCTCGGGTCCATCGTGGTTTCCTTGAGCTGCGCGGGTAGCATTTCACCAAGGCCCTTGAACCGGCTGATTTCGATCTTTCCCTTGCCCTTGAATTGCGTTTCCATCAGTTCCTGCCGATGGGCGTCGTCGCGTGCGTAGGCTGATTTGGCGCCTTGGGTGATCTTGTAGAGCGGCGGTACAGCGAGGAAGAGGTGACCGCCGCGGATCAGTTCCGGCATCTCCTGATAGAAGAAAGTGATCAGCAATGACGCGATGTGGGCCCCGTCTACGTCGGCATCGGTCATCACGATGATGCGCTCGTAGCGCAGGTCCTCATCGCGATACTTGGAGCGAGTGCCGCAGCCGAGCGCCTGAACGAGATCCGCAAGCTGCTGGTTGGCGCCTAACTTTTCGCGGCCGGCGCTCGCAACGTTCAGGATCTTGCCGCGCAACGGCAGGATTGCCTGATTGGCGCGGTTGCGCGCCTGCTTGGCGGAGCCACCTGCCGAGTCACCTTCGACGATGAAGAGTTCGGCGCCCTGGGCCGTGTTCTGCGCGCAATCGGCCAGTTTGCCCGGAAGGCGCAGTTTGCGCACGGCGGTCTTGCGGGTGACTTCCTTTTCCTTGCGGCGGCGGAGACGCTCCTCGGCGCGTTCGATCACCCAGTCGAGCAGCTTTGCAGCCTCGTTGGGATTGTCCGCCAGATAATGGTCGAAGGGATCGCGAAGCGCGTTTTCGACTATGCGCTGTGCCTCGACGGTCGCCAGCCTGTCCTTGGTCTGGCCGACGAATTCCGGTTCGCGGATGAACACCGACAACATGCCGACCGCCGAAATCATCACGTCGTCGGTGGTGATCTGCGCTGCGCGTTTGTTCTGCGTCAGATCGGCGTATGCTTTCAGCCCCTTGGTCAGAGCGATGCGCAGACCCGCCTCATGCGTGCCGCCCTCGGGCGTCGGAATGGTGTTGCAATAGGAGTGGATCTGCTGGTCGCCACCATACCAGGTGATCGCCCATTCGAGCGAACCGTGGCCGCTCGCCTTTTCGCTCTTGCCGGCGAAGATTTCGCGGGTGACGGTAAATTCCTTGCCCATCGTCGCCTGCAGGTAGTCCTTCAGCCCGCCGGGGAAGTGGAAGACGGCCTTGTCCGGAATTTCGGAACCCTGCGGAAGCACGCCTTCATCGCAGCTCCAGCGGATCTCCACGCCCCCGAAGAGATAGGCCTTGGAGCGCGCCATACGGAAGACACGCGCCGCCTCGAACTTCGCGTGCTCGCCGAAGATCTGCGGATCGGGGTGGAACCGCACGCGCGTCCCGCGGCGGTTGTGCACGTCGCCAAGCTCTTCGAGACCGCCCTGCGGCAAGCCGCGGGAGAAGCGCTGTCGGTAAAGCTTGCGGTTACGCGCGACTTCGACTTCGAGATAGTCAGAGAGCGCGTTGACCACTGAAACGCCGACGCCGTGCAGACCGCCCGAGGTTTCATAAGCCTTTCCGTCGAACTTTCCGCCCGCATGCAGCTTCGTCATGATCACTTCGAGCGTCGATTTGCCCGGGACCTGCGGGTGGTTTTCCACCGGAATGCCGCGGCCGTTGTCCGAGACGGTTAGATAGCCGTGGACATCGAGATGCACCTCGATGAAGTTTGCGTGACCGGCGACCGCTTCGTCCATCGAGTTGTCGATGACTTCGGCAAACAGGTGATGCAGCGCCTTTTCGTCGGTGCCGCCGATATACATGCCGGGGCGCATGCGCACCGGTTCCAGACCTTCGAGAACGCGGATCGACGAGGCACCGTAGTCGTCACCATTCGAGGCTGCCGGGGCCGGACGCGCTGACGCAGCCGGGGGCGCGGCGGGCGCTCGCGCCGGCTTTGGTGCCTCCTCCTGCTTGGGTGCGAGAGGCATTTCGGAAAAGAGGTCGTTGCTGTCGTCCATGGAATTGTTCAGATCTTTATCCTGCCGGCCGGCGTGTCCGCTTGAGGCCAGACCCAAAATCACCGCATTTGATGTCACGTTTGCGAATCATGCAGATTCTGCCAGAAACCGCCTCGCTAAGCGATGCCGCTCGATCTGGCGGAATTCTTTGGAATTGGTTTGCGTTGCCAGACGCGGAATGGCAAGCGGCCCGAGGTGCAAGGAAACCACCCGCATGAGAATGTCCACAAGTCATTGCACGATTATTGCTGTAATTGCGGCCTTTTTCCTGTCCTGTGACATTCACAGCGCGGCAGCGGATGGCTTGCCGCCCTATAAGGACGAACTTTTCTCCAGGCAAAACGTGTTGCAGAGCGCCGACGACGGCGCCTTCGAAGTGATCGACTACGATGAGATGCGCGACATCAATGGTCGCGACCAGATCCCGCAAAGGCGCGTGCAGCGGAAATATGTGTCGCTCGGCGTACGCAAGGTACAGCAGGACGAAACCCTGTCTCTGGACGGCCTCCGGCTGGATGTCACCAGGGTGGGACCGGCAGACGGAGCGGCCTTCACGGTGATCTTCATCCACGGCCGCGACGGCGATCGCCGCCTCGGGGCCAACGACTATTCCTTCGGCGGCAACTTCAACCGGCTGAAGAACCTCGCGGCCGGCAATGGCGGGGTCTATTATTCGCCGACGGTACGGGCCTTCGACAGCGACGGCGTCGCCAAGATCGCCGAACTCATCCGCTATGCTAGCGGGAAATCAGGTGGAAAGCCGGTGATCCTCGCCTGCGCGTCCATGGGCAGCCAAGTCTGCTGGGGGATCGGCCGCGATCCTGCGAGCGTCAAGCGGCTGAGGGGAATGGTGATCATGAGCGGCGTCGCCGACCCCGCTTTCACGAAAAGCGCCTTCTACAAAGCCAAGCTGCCGCTTTGGTTCGCGCACGGGAGCCGCGATCCGGTTTATGCGGCGGCCGACCAGCAAGCCCTCTTCGAAAAGCTCTACAAGTCGAAATACCCGGCCCGTTTTACGCTTTTCCAGAACGGGAACCACGGTACGCCAATCCGGATGATTGATTGGCGGCGGGTCTTGAACTGGATTCTCGCTTCCTAGGGTTTTTAAGCGCCGAATTTAATCATTTGCGCGGCAACTCGGCCGATTTACCTAGCGTGAACCGGAGATCGCTTTCCTTTCGGCTGCAGTTTTGCTAAGGCGCACCCATGAGGAAAAGCTTGGAAGGCCGGTATGACACCTGATGTGCGCCCGCTTGTGGCGGGAAACTGGAAAATGAACGGCACACGCGCCTCTCTCGATCAGATAAAGGCTATTGCGGAAGGCGTTAACAGGCCGCTTGCCAAGCGGGTGGAGGCGCTGATTTGCCCGCCCGCGACACTGCTGTATGTCGCGACCGCGCTCTGCACGGACAGCCCGCTTGCGATTGGGGCGCAGGATTGCCACCAGAACCCGGCAGGCGCACATACGGGCGATATATCCGCCGAAATGATTGCCGATTGCTTTGGAACCTATGTGATTGTCGGCCACTCCGAGCGCCGGACCGACCATGCAGAAACCGACCATCTCGTCCGCGCCAAGGCGGAAGCCGCCTTTGCTGCCGATCTGACCGCGATCATCTGCATCGGTGAGACAGCAGACGAGCGCAAGGCAGGGCAGACGCTCGACATCCTCAAGCGCCAACTCTCCGCCTCCGTTCCGGACAGTGCCACAGCCGAAAACACGGTCATTGCCTACGAGCCGGTCTGGGCGATCGGCACCGGTGTCACGCCGACGGTAGATGACGTCGAAAAGGCGCATGCCTTCATGCGGTCGGAGCTCACAGGCCGCTTCGGCGCCGAGGGCCGGAAGATCCGCATTCTCTATGGCGGCTCGGTGAAGCCCGGCAATGCCAGGGAACTGATGGGCATCGCCAATGTCGACGGCGCGTTGATTGGCGGAGCGAGCTTGAAAGCATCCGATTTCCTCGCCATCTACGGCGCATATGAAACGCTCCTCGCATAAATAAGCTTAGCATATTCCTGGCCGAAGGGCTTGGAATAGCCGATCAGCTCATGTAAAGAGCGCCAGATTTTTATTCGATGCTCGCCGAAGCGGGCAGGACTGGACCCATGCAGACAGTATTGATTGTCATCCACCTCATGATCGTGCTGGCGCTCGTCGGCGTCGTGCTCATCCAGCGCTCGGAAGGCGGCGGTCTCGGTATCGGCGGCGGTTCGGGATTCATGTCGGCGCGCGGTACGGCCAATGCGCTGACCCGCACGACCGCGATTCTGGCGGCGCTGTTCTTCCTGACGTCGCTCGGCCTTGGTATCCTGACGCGCTACCAGGGCAACCCGACCGACATCCTGAACCGCATTCCGGCAACGAGCGGGCAGGGCAACGGCATTCTCGATTCTCTCGGCGGCGGCACGCAGCAGCCGGCAAATCAGCCCGCTAGCACCGGCATTCCGAACGGCGGCGCTGCTGCTCCGGCACCGGCGGCGCCAGCAGCAACGGCTCCTGCGGCCAACGCTCCGGCGATGCAGACGGCCCCCGCTGCGCCTGCAACGCCCGCTGCTCCGGCTCAGCCGAGCGGCGTTCCGACCGGGCAGTAAGCCGGTCCACGAAATAAACCGCCGGCAGGCCCTCGGGTCTGCCGGTTTTCTTTTGTTCAGATTCCAAACTGGCACCAAAAATTCTGGAAAAGAATTTTTGGGCTGGTGGAATCGTTTTTGAAAAGGTATCCGGTGACTCCCATGGCGCGATACGTATTCATCACTGGCGGCGTGGTTTCTTCCCTCGGAAAAGGAATTGCGGCTGCGGCTCTCGGAGCGTTGTTGCAGGCCCGTGGTTATCGGGTCCGGCTTCGCAAACTCGACCCCTATCTGAACGTGGACCCGGGCACCATGAGCCCGACCCAGCACGGCGAAGTCTTCGTCACCGACGATGGCGCGGAAACCGATCTTGATCTCGGACACTATGAGCGCTTCACCGGGCGTTCGGCGACCAAGACCGACAACATCACCACCGGCCGCATCTACAAGAACATCATCGACAAGGAACGCCGCGGCGACTATCTCGGGGCAACCGTGCAGGTCATTCCGCACGTCACCAACGAGATCAAGGATTTCGTCACCGAGGGCAATGACGACTACGATTTCGTCATCTGCGAAATCGGCGGTACGGTCGGCGACATCGAGGCCATGCCTTTCATCGAGGCGATCCGTCAGCTCGGCAACGATCTGCCTCGCGGGACGGCGATCTACCTCCACCTGACGCTGATGCCTTACATTCCGGCCGCCGGCGAGCTGAAGACCAAGCCGACGCAGCACTCGGTCAAGGAACTGCAGGCGCTCGGTATTCACCCGGACATTCTTCTCGTCCGCGCCGATCGTGAAATTCCGGAAGCCGAGCGGCGCAAGCTCTCGCTCTTCTGCAACGTGCGCCCGTCCGCCGTCATCCAGGCGCTCGACGTCGCCAACATCTATGACGTGCCGATGGCCTACCACAAAGAGGGCCTCGACAGCGAAGTGCTCGCCGCGTTCGGCATCGAGCCGGCTCCCAAGCCGAGGCTCGACCAGTGGGAGGAGGTGTGCAACCGCATCCGCACGCCCGAGGGTGAAGTCACCATCGCGATCGTCGGCAAGTACACGGGTCTCAAGGACGCCTACAAGTCGCTGATCGAAGCGCTGCATCACGGCGGCATCGCCAACCGCGTCAAGGTCAACCTCGAATGGATCGAGTCGGAAGTCTTCGAAAAGGAAGACCCTGCACCGTATCTCGAAAAGGTGCACGGCATTCTCGTACCCGGCGGCTTCGGCGAGCGCGGTTCGGAAGGCAAGATCCTGGCAGCCCGCTTCGCGCGTGAGCGCAAGGTGCCGTATTTCGGCATCTGCTTCGGCATGCAGATGGCGGTCATCGAGGCGGCACGCAATCTTGCCAACGTCGAGAACGCGTCTTCCACCGAGTTCGGCCCGACCAAGGAACCGGTCGTCGGATTGATGACAGAATGGATCAAGGGTAACGAGCTGCAGAAGCGAACGGCAGCGGGCGACCTCGGCGGCACCATGCGCCTCGGTGCCTACAAGGCATCGCTCAAGAAGGGTACGAAGATTTCCGAAATCTACGGCTCGACCGATATTTCGGAGCGCCATCGGCACCGCTACGAGGTCAACATCGACTATAAGGACCGGCTCGAGAACTGCGGGCTGACGTTCTCGGGGATGTCTCCGGACGGCGTATTGCCGGAGACGATCGAGTACGCCGATCATCCCTGGTTCATCGGCGTGCAGTACCACCCGGAACTGAAGTCCCGGCCGCTCGATCCGCATCCGCTCTTTGCAAGCTTCATCGAAGCCGCGACCGAACAGAGCCGCCTCGTTTGAGGTTTTCGATCCCCTCACCAGCAAGAGATTGCGGGTGAGAGGATTGCTTCGTTATGCAGCCTGCGGCAAGGGCCCGACGTAAACCGACTTCGGCCTGATCAACCGGCCCGTGAGCGCCTGTTCGCGCGCATGGGCGATCCAGCCTATGGTCCTGCCGATGGCAAAGACGCCAGTGAAGGCTTCGCGCGGGAAGCCGAGGGAATCGAGAAGCAGTGCTGTATAGAATTCGACGTTGACGTCCAGCGGGCGATCCGGTTTGCGTTCCTTCAGGATGGCGAGAGCTGCCTGTTCGACGGCCTCAGCCAGCGCGATCCGCTTCCGGTCGACCTGGCCGCTCGCGACCAGCGGCTTCAATGCGCTCTTCAGGGCGTCAGCGCGCGGGTCGCGCACGCGATAGATGCGGTGGCCAAATCCCATCAGCCTCTCGCCGCGGTCAAGAGCAGCTGACAGCCACATCTTCGCCCGGCTTTCAGTGTCGATCGCATCCAGCATGTCGAGAACCGGGCCCGGCGCGCCGCCATGCAGCGGCCCCTTGAGCGCACTGATCGCCGCAAGGACGGACGACGTGAGGCCGGCTCCAGTCGAGGCGATGACTCGCGAGGCGAAGGTCGAGGCGTTCAACCCATGATCGGAAATCGTCACCAGATAGGCGTCCAGAGCGGCCGTCTGCTCGGCACTCGGAAGTGTGCCGTTCATCATCCGCAGGATGTCGGCGGCTTGCGAGAGAGACGTATCCGGACGAACGGGCGCTTCCTTCCGCTGCATCCGCAGAACGGCAGGCAGAAACACGGCAGGGGCTGCCAGCAGTCTGAGTGCGGTTTGAAGATCGTCGCCGTCCGGTAGGCGCGCCATCATGGCTCGCATCGCATCGACCGGTGGCAATGCGAGGAGGCTAGCATCCGCAGCTGCGAGGTGTTCGAAGACCTCGCCACGCGCCGTTCCAAGCCGGGTTCTCAACTCTCCTGCGTCGAGTTCGATCAATCCGTCAAGCAGCAGCGCGGCGACGCTTTCATAGGTACCGCCGGCTACCAGGTCGTCGAGCGATACACCGCGAATGATCAACCGTCCGGCTGCGCCGTCGACGTCCGAGAGCAGGGTCTCGGCTGCAATGACATCTTCCAATCCGTTCTTCATGGCATTTCTCCTTTACGGAGAAGAAGATCAGTCCTAGGCTAATTGACGTCAATCTTGATGCAATTGATCAATGTGAGACGTCCGATGCCTTGGCTGACTTCAAAGGAGGCGTTGAACCGACTCGGCACCAAGCCGCAGACGCTTTATGCCAATGTCAGCCGCGGGCGCATTCGCGCAAAGCCCGATCCATCCGATCCGCGCCGCAGCCTCTATCACACCGGGGACGTGGCACGGCTTGCAAAGCGCAACGCTGGCCGCCGTAAAGTCGAGGCGGTCGCTGCAGAGGCTATCCAATGGGGCGATCCCGTCCTGCCGTCGTCAATCTCGACGGTCGCCAACGGACGCCTGTACTATCGCGGGATAGATGCCGCCAAGCTTTCCGAACATGCAACGCTTGAAGAAGCGGCCGGATTGCTTTGGGGCATCCATACGCCGATTGCCGTTGCGGCCGGTGGCGAAGGCGCCACGGGACCGTCCCTCGCCATAGCCCTGTTGGCTCTTGCCGCGCGGGTGCCGCAGGACCTGCCGAGCCTCGGGCGCTCGATTTCGGCTCTGGTTTCGGAGGCGCAGGATGTCATGACGACGGTCGGCTCCGCGCTCGCGCCGGGTCCATCGCATATCCCGCTTCACCAGCGTCTGGCCGAGAGCTGGAGCCGCCCCAACGCCGGAGACGCCATCCGCCGTGCCTTGGTGCTGCTTGCCGATCACGAGCTCAACGCGTCGACGTTTTCGGCTCGAGTCACAGCTTCCGCTGGCGCAACACTTTCCGCATCGGTGCTTTCCGGACTTGCAACGCTTACCGGCCCTCTGCACGGCGCAGCCTGGGAGGCTGTGGCTACGCTCGCTGACGCGGCGAGAAGCACTGGCGCCACGGAGGCGATCCGCCGCGCGCTAGGGCAAGGCAACCGGCTGCCAGCCTTCGGTCATCCGCTCTATCCGGACGGCGACATCCGCGCCGAAGCATTGCTTGCACATGTCACGCCACCAGAGATCTTTCTGGAAATCCAGACCGTCGGCGAGGCGATAATCGGCGAGCGAATCAATATCGATTTTGCGCTCACGGCGATGGCCGTTCGCTTCGATCTTCCACGACATGCGCCCCTTATCATCTTCGCGCTGGCGCGCTGCTGCGGCTGGCTCGCCCATGCAGTGGAACAAGCCGAGGGCGGGCATCTTATCCGGCCCAGAGCGCGCTACACCGGTCCCGCCATTGAAACCTCTGGTGGGTAATAGCGACCGGCCACTTACGAAAATCCGCTTTTGCTCTATGATGATCGTGCTGGGGACGAGTGTCAGGTAGCATGGAGACCACCGTGCCGCCTGATGGCGTTTGCGCAAAGGGGCGTGTCATGAGGGTAATCTCAGCTTTCCTTGGCTGCTCTTTCGCTGCCGTACTCGCAGCAGCGCTTCTGTCTGCCGAAGCCTTGGCCCAGGCGCCGACCGGCGGCTGCCGACTCACGAATGCGTCCGACGGCCGTGAGATCCTGCGCTGCCCCAACGGGGTCACGATCACGGCTGAGGCGGATGCTGCTTACAGGCTGACCGACCGCAATCGCGATGGCAATCCCGATGTGGTCTCGCTACGCGGCAAGGCGATTCTGGTCGATGTCGACGACGCCCGGCATTCCGGCGGTTTTCAGGTCGTTACGCCGCAGGCGATCGCTGCAGTGCGCGGCACGCAATGGGCGGTCGACGTCGCGGCCCGACAGACCTCCGTGCTGGTCGTACGCGGTGCCGTGACCGTGCGCCGTCCCGCAGGGGGTGAACCTGTCGTGCTCAATCCCGGAGAGGGCGTCGATGTTACCAGCGGCACCGCCCCCCTTGTCGTGCGCCGCTGGCCTGCCGCCCGCGTTGCCGCCCTTCTTGCCCGCCTCGGGCAATAGACACGCATGCCGAACCAGAGATTTCTGATCACCGCAGCCCTTCTTCTGTCCGCGCTCTGGGCCGGCTTTCTGGGCTCGCTGCATATGACAGGCCGGGCCGGCTTCCTTGATCGGATGGAAGCCTCGCTGACGGATCTTCGAAGCATGCTGGTCGGCAGCAAGGCCCCGCCACCGGCAGTCACGATCCTCGCCATCGACGACCGCACCGCCGCATTGCACACATACCCTCTCCAGCGGGCAACGCTCGCACAAGCCGTCGCTGCAGTTGCGGCGTTAAGGCCGAAGACGATTGCGCTCGATCTGCTCTTTGTTCAATCCGGCATCGAGGCGGGCGATGCAGCACTTGCATCGGCGCTCCGGCTGGTCCCATCCGTCATTGCGGCTGCAGCCGTTTTTCCGGAAAGTACCCAGACGGTGACAAGCGACGCGAACGATCCGCTGTCCGCCATTCCCGTCGCCGAGAGCCTGCTCCTGCCGCTCAAGCGCTTCTCCGACGTTGCAGCTACCGGCGTCGTCAATGTTGCAACGGACGAGACCGGCGTTCCACGCTTCATTCCGCTGATCTCACGCAGCGGCGGGCGTATCGACCCGTCATTCCCGCTGCGGGCGGCGTCGCTGGCGCTTGACCGCGATCCCGCCTTCCAGCCGGGCGCCATCTCCTTTGCCGATAGGCACATACCGACGGATACCGGTCAGCGCCTGCCGCTCACATTCTATGGCCCACGCGGCACGATCCCGACATTCAGCCTTGAGGATGCGCTCGACGGCAAATTGCCTGCGGATGCAATCGAAAACCGCGTTGTCGTGATCGGCGCAACCGTCACCGGCGGCGGCGACGTTTTCCCGACGCCCTTCGATCCGGTGCTACCTGGCGTCGAGGTCATTTCGACCGCCATCACGCATCTGATCGCGGGGGACAGCATCATCCGCAATGACAACATCCGCCGGCTCGATGCGGCCGTTGCGCTGCTTCTTTCGCTCTTGCTCGTCAGCCTGATTGCATGGCGCCGAAGTGTCATCAGCTTCATTTTGATCGCTCTGGTCTTTGTTGCCTGGGCGGCGGTCAATATCGCCGCGTTCAAGGCAGGCTATTGGCTCAGCGCCGCACTGCCGATAACCGCCGCTCTGCCGCTCGTTCTTGTCTTCGGGGCGGCGCAACTGCTTTTGGGCCGCCGTCAGGCCAGGCATTTTGCCGCCCAAAGCGAGCTCCTGCAGCGCGTGGAAGCGCCGGGGCTCGGCGAGTGGCTTGCCCGCGATCCGTCGTTCCTCGCCGAACCGGTCCGGCAAGAGGCGGCGGTCGTCTTCATCGATCTCTCCGGCTATACCGGCCTTAGCGAGGCGGTCGGGGCAGTCACGGTGCGCGAGGTGCTGAGTAGCTTCTTCGAGATCGTGGACCAAGAGGCGAGGGCGCATGGCGGGGCAATCACGAGTTTCACGGGCGATGGCGCGATGATCTTGTTCGGATTGCCGCAGCCGGCGGAAGACGATGCAGCGCACGCTGCCGCCTGCGCTCTTGCGCTCGCGGATCGCATGCGCTCGTGGCTCGCTGCGCACGCGGATATCCAAGCGGGACGCAAGGTCGGCTTCAAGATCGGGGCCCACTGCGGCCCGGTCGTCGCCTCGCGTCTCGGTACTGGCGATCACCAGCAGATCACGGCCACCGGTGACACCGTCAATGTCGCCAGCCGCCTGATGGAGGTCGCCGCCAGCCGTGGCGCGGAGATCGCCTTTAGCGCCACACTCGTCGGCGCCGCCTCCAGCAAGGGCAGCCCCCCGCCCGCCGGGCCGCTCGAAGGACCTTTGGAAACACGTATTCGCGGCCGTTCCGGGACAATCCAGGTCTGGCTGTGGCGGCCCACCGGCTGATATGCTGCTTTGACATTTGCTGCCCGAGCGGGTAGGAACGCGCCAACCGTTCTGCCGGCAGGTTCCGGCAGGCGCTTTCGCGCCCGATATTCCGAAAGACAGACAAATGACAGATTTCAACGGCGTCGTTCCGGCGATCGCCAAGGCGTTGGCGAAGCGCGGTTATGCCGAACTGACGCCGGTTCAACAGGCCATGCTCGATCCGGCGCTTGCCGCATCGGACGCGCTGGTTTCGGCGCAGACCGGCTCGGGCAAGACCGTCGCCTTCGGCCTTGCGCTCGCGCCGACGCTGCTCGAGGGCGCGGAACGCTTTGCGCCTGCCGCCGAACCGCTGGCGCTTGTGATCGCTCCAACCCGCGAACTTGCCTTGCAGGTGAAGCGGGAGCTCGAATGGCTCTATGAGATGACAGGCGCGCTGATCGTCAGCTGCGTCGGCGGAATGGATATCCGCAGCGAACGCCGCGCGTTGGAGCGCGGCGCGCACATTGTCGTCGGTACACCTGGCCGTCTCTGCGATCACATCCGTCGCAAGGCTCTCGATATGTCGGCGTTGAAAGCCGTCGTGCTCGATGAGGCCGACGAGATGCTTGATCTCGGCTTCCGTGAAGATCTCGAATTCATCCTCGAATCGGCTCCCGACGACCGTCGCACGCTGATGTTTTCGGCGACCGTGCCTGCGGCGATCGCCAAGCTCGCCAAGAGCTATCAGCGCCATGCCGTGCGCATTTCCACGCAGACCGAAGAAAAGCAGCACGTCGATATCGAATACCGTGCGCTTGCCGTTGCGCCCGCCGACCGCGAAAACGCGATCATCAACGTTCTTCGTTACTATGACGCGGCCAATGCCATCGTCTTCTGTTCGACGCGCGCGGCGGTCAATCATCTGACGGCGCGATTCAACAATCGGAATTTCTCGGTCGTGGCGCTCTCCGGCGAACTCACGCAGAACGAACGTACGCACGCGCTGCAAGCCATGCGCGACGGGCGGGCCCGTGTCTGCATCGCAACCGATGTCGCCGCACGTGGTATCGACCTGCCGGGTCTCGATCTCGTTATCCATGCCGACCTGCCGACCAACCCCGAAACGCTGCTTCACCGAAGCGGACGGACCGGACGGGCAGGGCGCAAGGGCGTCAGCGCTCTGATCGTGCCGCTCAATGCCCGCCGCAAGGCCGAGCGCATTCTCGATGCCGCCGGGATTTCCGCTGCCTGGGCTCTTCCGCCGTCTGCCGAAGAGGTGATGCGCCGTGACGATGAGCGCCTGCTCGCCGATCCTATTCTCAGCGAGGCCGGCAGGGACGAAGATCAGGCGCTGGTCAGCCAGCTCATCGAAAACTATGGCGCGGAGAAACTTGCGGCAGCCTTCGTGCGCCTCTATCGCTCCAATCAGTCCGCCCCGGAAGATCTGATCGAAGTCTCGATCGAGGGCGACCGCAAGCGTGTGCGTCGCGACAATGCTTTCGAGCCGCGCGAACCGAGCCAAAAAGGCCCGCGTGACGATTTCGGGCCCAGTGTCTGGTTTTCGATTTCCGTCGGCCGCAAGCAGAACGCCGAGCCACGTTGGCTGATACCGATGCTGTGCCGCAACGGCAACCTGACGAAGCGTGAGATCGGCGCGATCAAGATGCAGCCGGAAGAGACTTACGTCGAAATCGCGTCCGACAGCGCCGACGCTTTCCTCCAGTCGATTGGACCGAACAAGACCATGGAGCGCGGCATCCGGGTGACGCGTCTGAGTGGCACCCCGGATTTCAGCCGCCCGGCTGCGTCGAAGCCATATGGCGACAAGAAGAGTTCCGGGGAGCGCCGAGACGCCAAGTCCTACGACGATCGCCCGAAAGGTAAATTCAAGAAGGACTTCAAGGGCGAGGGCGCTCCGGCAAAGGGCGAGCGCAACGAGAAACGCGATGCCAAACCTTGGGGCAAGGGCGCCGGAAAGCCGAAATTCGAAGGCAAGGGCGGCTTCGCACCCAAAGGCAAGTTCGGCAAGAAGAAGCAGGGTTGACGAGGGCCGGGCCGTCGCCATGAAGAACGACTGACAGCGCTGGATGTCTGGGCGCAAGGGAGGCCACACTATGACCGACAATAACGGTCGGCAGCACATTGCTGCGGTGGCCTTCATTCGGGAGAATCTCCGTCTTCAGCCGGCGCCATCAGTTCCGGAGATAGTGCTCTATGCCGCGCATGCGGGAAGCGGCCTTGGGCGATTGGCGAGCCCGGGCGAGGCGGCTTCCGCCACGCCCTACTGGGCCTATCACTGGGCAGGCGGAACGGCACTTGCGCGGCATATTCTCTCGCAATCGCACACCATTCGCGGTCGCCGTATTCTTGATCTTGGCTCCGGGTCGGGCCTCGTCGCGATAGCAGCTGCGAAAGCAGGAGCCGCTCATACCGTTGCTGTCGACATCAACGCCCACGCGATCGCCGCGGCGGGTCTCAACGCCGCCGCGAACGGCGTCGCGATCGAGACTAGGCAAGCCGACATCCTGGATGAGTTGCCTCCAACCTGCGACATGATCCTGGCTGGCGACGTCTTCTACGAGGCACAGCTCGCAAAGCGCGTTCTGCCGTTCCTGACCCGCTGCCGCGCTGCCGGTATCGATGTCCTGATCGGGGATCCGGGCAGAGCGCCTTTGCCCCGGGAGCGGTTGCGTCTTGTTGCAACATACGCCGTCGCAGACTTAGGGGATGCGGGGACCGGAAAGATGAGCGGGGTGTATTCGCTCTAGGTCCGACTAGCCGCGCGTCGCTTCATCGCCTAGACAAATTGGTTAGCTGAAAAGCTCGGGCCGTAGCAGCATGACCGGACAGGGGGTTCCCGCCGGAAGTTCAGGTGCATGCGGCGGGCGAACGATCAGGCAATCGGCACGCGCGAACACCTTCATCATCGATGAATCCTGTTTGCCGAACGGCTCCGCCAGCCACTTGCCGGAGGAGGACCGGATGAGCTTCGCCCGCACATAGTCCTGGCGTTGGTCGTTGGGAGCGAGCGTGACGGCTGCTTCGACCACCGCATCGCGCTTCACCGGCGGCAACGAGGCGAGCTTGCGGACCAGCGGCTCGAGAAACAGCAGCCCGCAGACGAGGCTCGATACGGGGTTGCCCGGCAGGCCGAGCACATGCGTCCGTCCGAGGCTGCCAACCATCAAGGGCTTTCCGGGCCGCATGGCGATCTTCCAGAAATCGAGTTTCATGCCAGCCGCGACGAGCGTCGCCTGAACCAGATCGTGGTCGCCGACGGAGGCGCCGCCAAGCGTCACAATGACGTCCGCCCCTGCGGCTTGCGCCCGCTGGACGGCAGCCGTGATCGCGGCCGTATCGTCCGGCACGATGCCGAGGTCCAGAACGTCGCCGCCGGCTTTGCGCACAAGCGCGGCAATACCGAACGTGTTCGATGCGATGATCTGCGACGGCCCCGGCTCCGTTCCCGGTGCGAGCAGTTCGTCGCCCGTGGCCAGGATTGCAACAACCGGCTTGCGCAATACGTCGAGCATTGCGTGGTTCATTGCGGCCGCTACCGTCAGCCGCGTGAAATCCATGAGGGTTCCGGCTGTGAGAACCGCTTCGCCCTTGTCGAAATCCTGACCGCGCGGGCGGATATGCTGGCCCCGCCGGACGGAAAATTTCGTGCGGATGCCGTCTTCGATTTTCTCCGCATCCTCCTGCAGCAAGACGCTGTCAGCGCCGGAGGGCACCGGGGCGCCGGTGAAGATGCGGACCGTCTCGCCCTTGCCAACCGTGCCTTCAAAGGCGTGCCCTGCGGCAGAGGTGCCGATGAGTTTGAGTTCCGCTCCGGGTTCCGGTGAGTCGTCGCGACGCAGCGCATAGCCGTCCATGGCGGAAGCGTCGAACGGCGGCTGGGTGAGCCGCGCCGCCAGATCGGCCGCAAGCACGCGTCCTTCGGCATCGGCAAGCGCAACGCTCTCAACATCGGCAATAGGATTGGCGCCGCCAAGCAGCCTGCCTTGTGCCTCTGCGACCGGGAGCAAGCTCATCGATCTGCCCCCGGGTGGCGGAAGTTACCGGACTTTCCGCCCGACTTTTCGAGCAGCCTGATGCCGCCGATCTCCATCGCCTTATCGGCGGCTTTCGCCATGTCGTAGATCGTCAGGCAGGCGACGGACACGGCCGTCAGCGCTTCCATCTCGACGCCGGTCTTGCCCGTGAGCTTGGCGGTCGCAACGACTCGGAGGCCGGGGAGAGCTGCGTCTCCCTCGATCTCGACGCTGACCTTCGTGAGCATCAGCGGATGGCAGAGTGGAATGAGATTGGATGTCTGCTTGGCTGCCATGATTCCCGCAAGCCGTGCCGTGCCGATCACGTCGCCTTTCTTGGCGTCTCCCTCGCGGATCAGCCGCAGCGTTTCCGCCGCCATTTTCACATGGCCCTCGGCCGTTGCCACGCGAACCGTATCGGCCTTGTCGCCGACATCGACCATGTGAGCTTCGCCGGAAGCGCCGATATGGGTGAGGCCTGGCTTGCCGTCACTCATGTTCATTCAGCCGCCATGGCAGCGTCGCCGAAGAGGAGGGTGCGGGTTGCAGCCGTTACGTCTTCCTGCCGCATCAGGCTCTCACCGACAAGGAAGGTGTTGATGCCAACAGCCTGGAGCCGCCTGCAATCGGCGTTAGTGAAGATGCCGCTTTCGCCGACCAGCAGCCGGTCGTCCGGCACCATTGTCGAAAGCTCTTCGCTGACGGTGAGGCTCACCTCGAAGGTGCGCAGATTGCGGTTGTTGATGCCGATGAGCGGCGAGGAAAGCTTGAGCGCCCGCTCCATTTCGTCGGCATTATGCACCTCGACCAGCACATCCATGCCGAGCGAGTAGGCCTCATCCTGCAGCCGCTCCGCATCGTCATCGGAAAGCGAGGCCATGATCAGCAGAATGCAGTCCGCACCCCAGGCGCGGGCCTCCTGCACCTGATAGGTCTCGAACATGAAATCCTTGCGCAATGCCGGAAGCGTGCAGGATAGGCGCGCAGCCGTCAGGAATTCGGGCGCGCCCTGGAAACTCGGCGTATCGGTCAGCACCGACAGGCATGCGGCGCCACCCGCTTCATAGGCCTTGGCGAGTGCGGGCGGATCGAAATCAGGCCGAATGAGCCCCTTGGAAGGGCTCGCCTTTTTGATTTCGGCGATTAGCCCAAAGAGGCCGGCATCACGCTTGGCGACCAGCGCCTTCTGGAAGCCGCGAGGGGCCGGTTGTCCGGCCTGCATCGCTTTCAGGTCAGCAAGCGAAATCTTCGCCTTGGCGGCGGCGATTTCCTCGCGCTTGTAGGTCTCGATCTTTTTCAGGATGTCTGTCATCGCCGGATCCTAGTCGATATCGTTGGAAACGGCGATCAACTTATCGAGCGCAGCAGCCGTCGCGCCACTATCCAGCGATTGCGCGGCGAGCTTCATGCCGCTGGCGATCGTCTCCACCTTGCCGGCGATGACCAAGGAAGCGGCGGCATTCGCAAGGGCGATATCGCGATAGGCATTCTTCGCACCGCTCAGAACTTCGCGAAGTGCGGCGGCATTGGCTACGCCATCGCCACCCTTGATCGCAGAAAGCGCACAAGGCGAAACGCCGAAGTCCGCGGGCGAAAGCTCGAAAGTACGTATCTTGCCGTTTTCAAGCGCCGCGACGCTGGTCTTGCCGGTGGTGGTGATCTCGTCGAGACCGTCGCCATGGACGACCCAGACACTCTCCGAACCGAGGTCGCGCATCACTTCGGCGAGCGGCACCACCCATTGCGGCGCAAAGACGCCGAGCAGCTGGCGGCGGACGCCTGCCGGATTGGTGAGCGGCCCGAGCAGATTGAAGATCGTTCGCGTACCGAGCTCGACGCGCGACGGGCCGACATGGCGCATGGCCGAATGATGCTGCTGCGCAAACATAAAGCCGACGCCGGCCTCTTTGATGCACCGCGTGATGACTTCCGGGCCGATTTCGAGCCTGACGCCCAGTGCAGCCAGGCTGTCGGAAGATCCGGATTTCGAGCTCAGAGCCCGGTTTCCATGCTTGGCGACCGGCACGCCGGCACCGGCGACGATCAGTGCCGCCAGCGTCGAGATATTGTATGTGCCGCTGGCGTCTCCACCCGTACCGACAATGTCGATCGCATCAGCAGGCGCTTCCACGCGCAGCATCTTGGAGCGCATCGTCGTCGCGGCGCCGACGATTTCATCGACCGTCTCGCCGCGGACGCGCAGCGCCATCAGGAAACCGCCGATCTGGGACGGCGTTGCCTGGCCCGACATCAGGATTTCGAAGGCCTCGCGGGCCTCCTCGCGGGTCAGCGGCTCACGGCTTGCGGCCTTTGCCAGAAGCGGCTTCAGATCGGTCATGCGCTAAAGCTCCTCCTAGCGAACGGCTGCCTGGTCGGCGAGCGACTGGTTGATCGACGCACCGTATTGTGTTTGCAAGATGTTGACCATCTGATCGAGAATGTCGTCGCCGGCGGCATTGGCCATGGCTGTGACCTGTGCGTCCTGGTTGCTCAGCACGTCGCCGGTCGGTTCGGTGTTGACATTGGTGACCTTCAGCAGGATCTGCGTTGCCGGATCGCCACCGACGGCGCTCGCAACAGTATCGACCGGGCCAGTGAAGGCCGCGGTTACGCCGGCGCGGCCGAGAACGGGGTCATCGGTACCGCGCGTTATGCCGCTCTTGCTTTCGACGGCAATGCCGAGCGGCGTTGCGATGTCGGCAAGCGACTTGCCTTTCAGGGCTTCCTGTTTCAGTTCCTCGGCCTTTTTGGCGAGCTCGATCTTCTGCTGCTCGGCAGTCCAATCCTGCACGGCCTTGTCCCGCACTTCGGCAAGCGGACGGTCGCGTTCCGGGGTAATCTCGCGCACGTCGAACCAGACATAGCCGTCATTCCCGAGCGAAAGCGGGAGCGCCTGAATACCGGCTTCGGTCTTGAAAGCTTCGCCGAGCAACTGCGGCTTGGACGGGATATCCTTGACTTCGTTGCCGTCCTTGTCGAGGCCGCTCGGATCGACAGCGTCGATCGCGACGGCTTTCAGCTTCAGCTGACTTGCAATCTCCTCAAGAGACGATCCTGCGCCGCGCATGTCCTCGATACGATCGTGGACGTTGATGACCTCCTGCGAAGCGTTGACCAGTGCCAACTCCTTGCGGATATCCTCCTTCACCTCATCAAGGCTCTTGC
>NZ_JBNDHS010000031.1:0-61533 GCF_056755095.1 Rhizobium sp. SVR5-9E
AACGACATTTGCTAGGCAAAGAGCGCGAGGCGGCAACCGCCGAACAAAAAACCGCGCTCGAAGGCGCGGTCTTCAAAAGATTGCAGTAAGCCGCCTATCTTATTGTACCGGCTGCTCCATGCCCTGGGTCGTGTCGAGGGCGAGCTCGTCGTTGCCGTCGAGATGATAGATGTCGTCGCGGAACTGAACGATACCGTCCGGCATGCCCCAGGCGGAGATGTAGACGAAATAGACCGGCACTTCCTCGGCAAGCGTAATCGGCGTGTTGACCCGGCTTGCGATGACCTGTTCCATCTGCTGACGCGACCAGCCGGGGGTTTCGCGCAACAGCCAGTTCGAAAGGTCGCGGACGTTCTGGACGCGGACGCAGCCCGAACTATCGAAGCGCATCAGCTTGTTGAACAGGCCCTGCTCCGGCGTGTCGTGCATGTACTCGTTGTTCGGGTTGTGGAAATTGATCTTCGTGGAGGCCATGGCATTGTTCTTGCCAGGGTCCTGACGAAACATCAGGTTCGGAGCCTTTTCAGCGTTCCAATCGATCGTTTCCGGCGCCACTTCGTTGCCCTTGCCGTCCAGGAGACGAATGTTGTTGCGCTCGAGATAGGTCGGGTCCTTGCGCATCAGCGGCACGATGTCCTTCTCGATGATCGAGCGCGGTGCCGTCCAGTAAGGATTGAGGATGACCTCGTAGATCTTCGAGTTGATGATGTGCGTGGGGCGGGTGATACGGCCGACGATGGCCGCATGACGCGTCGCCACGCTGCCGTCCTCGACTGCCTCGACATAGGCGGCGGGAATGTTGACCATGACGTGGCGGCGGCCGAGATCTTCCGGGAAGGTCTGCATGCGGATCAGGTTGGTATTCAGCTGCTGCAGGCGCACCTCGACAGGAATATTCAACGCCTTCAGGGTGAATTCGCCAATGACGCCATCGGCAGGCAAGCCATGACGGGCCTGGAAGCGCTTGACCGCGCCGTCAACATAGGAATCGAAGGCGGAAGACATGCCGGCTTCCTGCGGAAGGTCGCCGGTGATGGCCAGGCGCTGGCGCAGGGCCTGGACAGAAGGATCCGTCACGCCGAGCTGCAGACGCTGCTCGCCGGGATTGACCTGAGGCCAGCCGCCGGCGGAGGCGATCTGCTGATACTGCATAATCCCCTGCTGGATGCTCGGAACTGCCTGCGGGCTGAGGATCGGCGTATTGGAAACAACAGCGGCCGCCGTACGCGATGCCGCCTTGGCGTCGAACTGGTCGTCCCAATCGCCGCGGCGCGGTGCGTTGATCAGCGCATCGAGCGCCGACTGCGCAAAAGCCGGGGCGGCGATTGCGCTGGCTCCGACGGTTGCTGCAGACGCTAGAAAAGCGCGGCGCGAGAGAGCTTCAATACCATTCTTCTTCGACATATTCCCAACCACTGAATGCCGCAGCCTGAAAGGAAAACCGCGGGTTTGCGATTCACTGCGTCGCAACGCAGTCCAGTATCATTCCGTTTTTCGGCACGTCACCATTTTTGCGCGTCCGGACATCACAAGATTGCGAGCCGGAAGCGCGGACTACCCTGAATTACTGTGCCGGAAAGCGCCGCTTACGGTGCATTCCGCTCTCACACCAATATGGCCGATTCGTGTCGCATGACGCCCCGTATTGACAAACGCCGGCAGGTGAGCCGCACGGACAAAGCCATATCGATCGTCGAACCGTGCTGGTCAATAGCGGCTAAAAAGCGGCCTGGATACGGGCGACAACGCTTGGCTGCGATGCGTTGCAAAGATGACACGCCTACCCCGAACGGACAAAACCGGACGCGCAGGGACGCATCCGGTTTTCTTAGACCCTGGAGGAGGTCTTCGGAGGAGGTCTTCGCCCTAGAGGCGGTACATGATGCTGTCGTTCCAGAAGCGGTCGAGGCGCTGCAGGAGCTTGTTCATCTGGGTGAACTCGTCGGTGCCGATGCCGCCGACCTTGTCGATCGAGGTGATGTGGCGCTCGTAGAGCCTAGCGACCGTTTCGGCGATCTCGGCGCCGGTGTCCGTCAGGCTGATGCGGACGGAGCGGCGGTCGATGCGCGAGCGCTGGTGATTGATGAAACCAAGGTCGACAAGCTTCTTGACGTTGTAGGAAACGTTCGAGCCGAGATAATAGCCACGCGAGCGCAGCTCGCCTGCGGTCAGCTCGGAATTGCCGATGTTGAAAAGGAGCAGTGCCTGGATCGCATTGACGTCGCTGCGGCCCTGACGGTCGAACTCGTCCTTGATGACATCCAGAAGGCGGCGGTGAAGACGTTCAACCAGATGAAGGGATTCCATGTAAAGATCACGGATGTCCTGGTCCTGCTGGTCACGGAAGTTCGATGCCGCCTGCGGCTTGATTTTCGTATTCATGATGACTGCCTCACTGTTTTGTTTGGCGGTGTTGGTTTTCTTCCCGCCTTGAGTGAGACCCTATCGAATACAAATAAAATTCTACTTAAACTGCAGGCTTAACAGCACCTTACCGGAAACCCCGCGTTGTATCAGGGTAAATCAACGCTTACCTGGCGGCGGTGGCGGCGATTTTCCAGCCAGAGCACAAGGCGGAAAACCAGGTAGAGAAGCGCAACCACGCCATGCAGTAGGATGATGAGTCTGTTGGCGCCGAAGGTCTCGGGAAGCATGCCGTACATCAGGATCTGCCCACCGGCTGCGAGCACCCAGAGAACGGGGCCCCAGGAAACCGTCAGCCAGAGACCGAGCGCCGCGACGGGGAAGAGAACGGCAAGGCTGGTGGCCGCGACCTTCCACGGAAGGCTCAGCAGATCGAAGCGCCCTGCCCCGGCCAGCGAATAGCCAACGAGCATCGCCCAGTATTGCAGGCCGAGACAGAAGCAGGAGATCGCGACCAGCCTCAGGAAGAGGATGAAGAGAATGTCCGTTAGCGTCCGCTTCGGCATTGTCGGAGAATCATGTTCCATGGCGCAGACGTTAGGTTTCCAGTTGGGCCAGCGGCTTGTCGCCCGCGGCCAATCGCCCGGTTTGGTTTTCCAGGCTGTCGTGATAATGAGCGCACCGAGAAATAGAATGGTCAGGGACCAAAGACAATGCAGGACAAGACCCATCTCGTCGACGAAATCACCGGACACCGCCGCATGCGGCGAAACCGCAAGGCGGATTGGACGCGCCGGCTGGTGCAAGAAAATCGTTTGACGGTGGACGACCTGATATGGCCGGTCTTCGTGGTCCCCGGCTCCGGCATCGTCGAGCCGATCCCGGCCATGCCCGGCGTCAACCGCGTGAGCGTCGACAAGCTGGTCGAAGCGGCCAAGGAAGCGGCCGATCTCGGCGTACCGGCGATCGCAACCTTCCCGAACATCGAGATGGCGCTGCGCGACGAAACCGGCTCCAACAGTCTCGAAGCCAACAACCTCATCAACCAGGCGACGATCGCACTGAAGAAGCACGTGCCTGACATCGGCGTGATCACCGATGTCGCCCTCGACCCCTTCACCAGCCACGGGCATGACGGCATTCTGCGCGGCGGCGAGATCGTCAATGACGAGACGGTCGATCAGGTGGCGCGTGCTGCCGTCATGCAGGCCGATGCCGGTTCCGACATCATCTCGCCCTCGGAAATGATGGACGGGCGGATCGGCGCCATCCGCCGGGCGCTCGACGCCGCAGGGCATCAGAATGTCGGCATCATGAGTTATGCGACGAAATTCGCATCGGCCTTTTATGGCCCCTATCGCGAGGCGATTTCGACCGGCGGCCTGCTGAAGGGCGACAAGAAGACCTATTACATCGACCCCGCCAACGGCACCGAGGCGATCCGCGACGCCGCTCTCGATGTCGAGGAAGGCGCCGACATGCTCATGGTCAAGCCCGGCCTGCCCTATCTCGATATCTGTTGGCGGATGAAGGAGGCCTTCGGCCTTCCGACCTTCGCCTATCAGGTTTCCGGCGAATACACCCAGATCAAGGCTGCGGCCATGAATGGCTGGATCGATGGTGAACGGGTGATGATGGAAACGCTGCTGGCCTTCAAGCGCGCAGGCTGCGACGGGATCCTGACCTATTTCGCGATCGAGGTCGCCAGACAGCTCGCCAAGCGGTGAATTCACACATTATTGTATCTCCGGCCGCCGATACCATATCTTTGGCATCGTTTTTCCGAAGGAGACCTCGATGAGCATCAACCCGAACCCGCTCTATGCTGCACCGGAGGACTGGCGCGCCTACAGCGGCACGCTCAGCCGACGGGTTTTTGCATTCATTCTCGACTACATCATCGTCCTGCTGCTCTGCATTCCTGCCGCAGTGGTGCTGTTTTTCCTCTCCATCCTGACATTCGGCTTGGGCTTTCTGCTCTATCCGGCGCTCTTCGTGCTGGTTGCCGGTCTCTACTTCGGCCTGACGGTCGGCGGGCCAAGCCAGGCTTCGCTAGGCATGCGAGCTATGGGTATCGCGATCGTCCGCGTCGATGGACGGCCGATGGATTTCCTCACAGCGATCGTGCATCTGGCGCTGTTCTGGATCCTGAACTCGGTACTGACGCCGCTCATTCTGCTTGCCGGTCTCTTCATCGAACGCAGCCGCCTGATCCACGACCTCCTCGTCGGGACGGTTACGGTACGCACCGCCTGAGAGCCGCGCAATATAGTCCGCCACCGGTCTTTGCTGTCCGGTTGGCGATGCCATATCAACAAGAATGGAAAACGGATAGCGAGGACAGTTTAGCCGCGCTGTTGACGTTTTTTATTCTTAGGTCATGCTGTTATAAGGAAGACAGCGCAAAGGGGCACCTTTCCGGCAGATGAATACGCAGGTCTCGCCATCACCGCAGTTTTATCTGACTGCTCCGGCTGCATGCCCGTATTTGCCGCATGAGATGGAGCGGAAGGTTTTCACACATCTCGTCGGCCCGCGTGCTGCCGAAATGAACGACATCCTCACGCAAGGCGGCTTCCGCCGTTCGCAGAACATCGCCTATCGTCCTGCCTGCGAAGCCTGCCGCGCCTGCGTCTCCGTGCGTATCCTCGCCCAGGAGTTCCAGCCGACAAAGTCGATGAAGCGCGTGCTGGCGGCCAATGCCGACATCATCGCCACCGAATTTCCGGCGCAGCCGTCCAGCGAGCAATACTCTCTCTTCCGCCGCTATCTCGACTACCGCCACCAGCAAGGCGGCATGTCCGATATGACGGTGCTCGACTATGCGATCATGGTGGAAGATACGCATGTGAACACCAGGATCATTGAATACCGCAGACGGGAAGAAGGCTCGGGCCTCGAGGCCCGTCCGCGGGGCGAACTCCTGGCTGCCGCTCTGACCGATTCGATGAGCGACGGCCTCTCCATGGTCTATTCCTATTTCAATCCGCAATATGACAAGCGCTCGCTTGGCACCTTCATGATCCTCGACCACGTAAAACGGACGCAAGCGCTCGGTCTTCCACATGTCTATCTCGGTTACTGGGTTCAGGGATCGCGCAAAATGGACTACAAGACGCGCTTCCAGCCGCAGGAACACCTGACCCCGCGCGGCTGGGAACGTTTCGATCCCGCCTCGCTGTCCGAAAGTACGCACGACTAAATGTTTCTCCCTGCCCTTTCCGATCATCGGAAGGGTCTCGCCCTGACGGCCGTCGGCGGCTTGGCTCTTTCCATGGACATTCCGCTCGTGCGTCTTGCGCACGGAGACATGTGGTCGATCCTCGGCCTTCGCAGCATCGCCACAGTTCTGGTGACTCTGCTTATCGTCGCAGCGATCCGGATTTTTCGCGGGAAATGGCCCGTCCTGATCCCCGGCCGGCACGGCATCGTTGCCGGGTTGCTCTATGGTCTGTCGACTCTGACTTTCCTGCTGTCGGTCTTCAATACGGCAACGGCCAACGTCGTCTTCATCGTCGCCTTCAATCCGATGTTCGGGGCTCTGCTTTCCTGGATCTTCCTCAAGGAACGGCCGCCGGTTTCCACCTTGTTGACGATGGCTGCCATGATTTTCGGCGTGGGGCTGATCGTCCATGACGGCATATCGAGCGGGCATATCCTTGGCGACGCGATGGCGCTGCTGAGCGCCCTTATCCTTGCCTCGGCAATCACCGTCGGCCGCGCCTCACGGTGTGACATGGGCTTCGTGCCGCTTCTTGCTGCAATCTTTCCGGCGACCCTCGGCTTCGGGATGGCCTTGCCTGCCGGCATTTCGGTCGACCACCCTGCCTGGATCATCTTCAATGGCGCCATCGTGATGCCTGTGGCCTTCTGGTGTCTGGCAACAGGCCCGCGCTACCTCTCCGCGCCCGAGGTCGGCATGTTCTATCTGCTGGAGACCGTGCTCGCGCCGATCTGGGTCTGGTTCATCTTCGCCGAAGCGCCAGCGACGATGACGCTCGTCGGCGGCTCGATTTTGATCGCAGCGATCATGACGCATTCGCTGTGGAGAGCCCGTGGAGGCAGCCTTCGGCCGGCAACGCAATAGGCGCGGCTTGCCGCCCTTAAGCCTTCATGTTATAACGCCGTTATCACGAGGGATAAGACAATGAACATCACCATCCGCAAGATCGGCAATTCCGAAGGCGTCATTATTCCGAAGGAAGTATTGCAGCGGCTTGGGTTGAGTAGCGGCGATAGTCTAGAACTTCGCGAAAGCGATGGCAGCATTCAGTTGATTCCGGAGTCTCCGGACCTGGCAGAACAGCTACGCGCTGCCCGAATTGGCATGGAGAAGTATCGGGTTGCGCTGCGCGAACTCGCCAAATGACCCGTTTGAAATGGCTCAGTCGCGACGCAATCGAAAAAATCCATGATGAGCAACTCGCCGAACACGGCGGGTTGGCCGGGTTACGCGACGCCAATGCCTTGGAAACCGGTCTCGCTCGGCCGCTCAACAAAGCCGCCTACGGCGAGGACGACATCTTTGTCCTCGCCGCTGCATATCTTAACGGCATTGTACGAAACCATCCTTTTATCGATGGCAACAAACGTACTGGCTACCTCGCGGCGTTCACCTTCCTGTATGTAAACGGCTATCTTATTGAAGCCGAAAACGCACAGATTGTGGCCTTCGTCCTCTCGGTGGCCGCCGGAGAGATCGATGAAGAAGGCGCTACCCGCTTTCTGCGTGATTTCAGCGTGCCTTTAGCTGGCTAGGCGGTTCGTCTGTTCCAGCACGCGTTCCAAGCCTAGCATCACATTCTTCCAGCCCTGACGGGTTTTCTCTTCGAAGGATGCCCATTCCGCGCACATTTCGTGAGCCAGCGTCAGCCGACTGCCCTCTCCGAGCGGTTCGATCTTGATGTCGACGCGGTCGGCATTGTGGTCGTGCTCCTCGGCGGAAAAGCTGAAGGCTATGTGTCTCGGCCGACGAAGCTCCAGGAATATCCCCGAATGACAGGCATCGCCGGTGAGGCGCCGGTCAACGATAAGGAAGCGCCCGCCGACACGCGGGTTGATTTCGGCGCGGACAACGTGTCCTTGCTCCGTGGCGAAAAGAAAGCGCTTGGCGACCTGCGGGTTAAGCCACGCGTCGTAGATGACCGAAGGCGGGGCATTGTAGGTATGGTCGACGTGCAGCTTGATGGTATTGCAAGACATTGATGCTCCTCCCTGTGGGGGCAATGCTCGCAAAGCAATGCCCGACGTCATTCCAGCCGCCTTCGGAATGAACCTATCCCTCTTTTTTGGTAACAGGGGTGAGATAGAGGATGCGATCCGCTCGCCAAGAGTGGATCGCCAATTTGTTATTGCAGTCAGCCGTTGAATTTGCCGCTGCGCGGGAAGCCCTTGGGGACGGTGCGGCCCGCCGAAGCGCGGTCGGCCAGCCACTCGGTGAGCTCTTCCTTGTTTTTCGTGAATGTGCGGCCCGCGCTGTCTTCCCAGACGAGGCCCTCGGCAATCGCGAAGGAGCGGACGTCGGAAATACCGCCGTCCTTGTAGCGCTGCAGACGCACTCCCTTGCCGCGAGCCATCTCCGGGACCTGCGCCAGCGGGAAGACCAGCATCTTGCGGTTTTCGCCGACGACGGCGAGGTGATCGCCGCTGACGGGAACGACAAGCTTGGTCTCGTCAGGCATGGAAACATTCATGATCTGCTTGCCCTTGCGGGTGTTGGCGGCCATTTCCGATTCCGCCACCACAAAGCCGTTGCCGGCGGTCGAGACGATCAGCTGCTTGCGCGCCGGATCATGAACGAAGGCCGTCAGCACATCCTGATCGTTATCCATGTCGACCATGATGCGCAGAGGCTCGCCGTGACCGCGCCCGCCGGGCAGCTTGTCGCCGCCGAGCGTAAAGACCTTGCCGCCAGTCGTGAGGACAAGGATCTTGTCCGTCGTCTGTGCCGGGAAGGCGATCTTCAATGCATCGCCTTCCTTGAATGTCAGGCTTGCGGTGTCGGAGATGTGGCCCTTCAGCGCACGGATCCAACCCTTTTCGGAGACCACAACGGTGATCGGCTCCTTCTCGATCATCGCATGCTGAATGGCTTGCTCGTCAGCCTCGGGCGCCTCGGCGAACTGCGTGCGGCGGCGACCGAGCTCGGTCGCCTTGGCGAACTTCTTCTTTACCTCGCCGATTTCCCAGGCAACCGTCTGCCACTGCTTTTCATCGGAGGCGAGCAGCGCCTCGATGCCTGCCTTCTCCTTGGTCAGCTCATCGAACTCGGTGCGGATTTCGAACTCTTCGAGCCTGCGCAGGGAGCGCAGCCGCATATTGAGGATCGCCTCGACTTGATTGTCCGTCAGCCCCCAGCGTGCCACCATCACCGGCTTGGGCTCGTCCTCCTCGCGGATGATGCGGATCACCTCGTCGATGTTCAGATAGGCGATCAGCAAGCCGCCGAGGATTTCGAGGCGCCGGTCGATCGCCGCAAGGCGGAAACGCGAACGGCGCTGCAGGACCTCCCGGCGGTGATCGAGCCATTCCTTCAGCACCTCGTTCAGCGCCATGACGCGCGGGATGCGCCCCATCGACAGAACGTTCATGTTCAAGGGGAAGCGGCTCTCGAGCTCCGTCAGCTTGAACATCGATTCCATCAGGATCGTCGGATCGACGCTGCGGCTCTTCGGCACGAGCACGACGCGAACGTCTTCGGCGGACTCGTCGCGGATATCCTCGAGCAGCGGCAGCTTGCGGGCAATCAACAGCTCGGCGATCTTTTCGATGAGCCGCGACTTTTGCACCTGGAAGGGAATTTCGGTGACGACGATCTGGTAGCCGCCACGGCCCAGATCCTCGATCTGCCATTTGGCGCGCACCCGGAAGCCACCGCGGCCGGTGCGGTAGCTTTCGACGATGCTCTCGCGGCTGTCGATGATAATACCGCCCGTCGGGAAGTCAGGCCCCGGAACGAACTCGACCAGCTTTTCGACGGTGGCATCGGGATGCTTGATCAGATGCAGCGCCGCATCGCAAAGTTCGTGCGCGTTGTGCGAGGGAATGGACGTCGCCATGCCGACGGCGATACCGGAGGAGCCGTTCGCGAGAAGGTTGGGGAAAGAGCCCGGCAGAACCGTCGGCTCCTGGTCTTCCTCGTTGTAGGTCAGGCGGAAGTCGACGGCGTCCTGTTCGATGCCTTCGAGGAGCAGCGCCGTGACGTCGGTCATGCGTGCTTCCGTATAGCGGTAGGCGGCGGCATTATCGCCGTCGATATTGCCGAAGTTGCCCTGCCCGTCGACGAGCGGATAACGCTGGGAGAAATCCTGCGCGAGACGCACCAGCGCATCGTAGACAGACTGGTCGCCATGCGGGTGGAACTTACCGATGACGTCACCCACGATGCGGGCGCATTTCTTGAAGGCCGCGTTTGGCCGTATGCCCATCTCGCTCATGGCGTGGATGATGCGGCGATGAACGGGCTTCAGACCATCGCGCACGTCCGGAAGCGCGCGGTGCATGATGGTCGAAAGTGCATAGGCCAAGTAACGCTCTTCGAGCGCGGCCTTCAGATCAACCGGTTGAATATTGTCGTCATCCCCGCCGGAGGGCGGCAAAATCTCTTGTCCCATAGGCTCTGCCTAGCCCAGAAGACGCTTCACGGCAAGGAATCAAGGGGGCTGGCCTGTGGATGACGTAACGGAAGGCGAGCAAAAAAAGCGACAAGCATTGCTTTCAATTTGGACTTCGGTTGCTGTTCCCTTCAACAGAATTTTAGAGACCTGCAAATATAAACCGCGTTCGATCCGTAGTAACTTCGCTGCACTCCCAACCGCCACCAAAGGATTTATCGATGACTTTTTTCCGGACCACCCGGCTGATGCTGTCTGGCGCCGCATTTCTGTCGCTCGCCGGCTCCGCGTTCGCGCTCGACGGACAGGATCTTCTGAAGAAGTTGAATGCCGCCTATAGCGCCGAGGGCGGAACGATCGCTGCCGAAGGCATTGATGTCGATGATACGACCATGACCTTGAAGAATGCCAGCTTTAAGCCGAATGGCGGCGAGGCCTTCACGATCGGCGATATCGCGCTCACCGGCGTCGAAGAGGACGAGGACGGCGGCTATTACGTCGAGGAAGCCAAGTTCCCGGACATCAACGCGGCCCAAGACGGCGCGACGATCACCGCATCCGAACTGACGATCGGCGGCATCTCCATCCCGGCCGATGCGAACGGCCAAGGGCTCGACTCGATGCTGCTCTACGAGACCGCTCACATCGGCCCGGTCAAGGTCGTCAAGGACGGCAAGGAAGCCTTCTCCATCGGCGACACAAAGATGAACCTCACGCTGCGCGAGGATGAATCCGGCTTCGACTTCGACGGCGCGTTCAAAGGCATGAAGGCAGATCTCAGCGATGCGCCGGATCCGCAGGCGAAGGAAGCGATCGAGAAGCTCGCCCTCCAGCACGTCAACGGCGATGTCACCGTGAAAGGCGCGTGGGACCTCGCTCCGGGAGCGATCGACATCTCAGAACTCACGTTTGATTTCACCAATATCGGCCGCCTGAACCTTGCCCTCAAAATCTCCGGCTACACCCTGCCCTTCGTGAATTCTCTGCGCGAAGCGGCCAAGGCGTCCGAGACGAATCCGAACAAGGAAGAAGCGCAGCAGGCGCTCGGGCTCGCCATGCTCGGCCTCATGCAGCAGCTTTCATTCAGCGGCGCCGAAATCCGCTTCGACGATGCTTCGATCACCAAGCGTGCCCTCGAATATGCAGGTGCCCAGCAAAACATATCGGCAAAGCAGATGGCGGACGCGCTGAAGGCAATGGCACCGATCGCTCTGGCGCAGCTCAATATCCCCGAACTGCAGAATGCGATCTCGGCAGCGATCAATACCTATCTCGACGATCCGAAAAACTTCGTCGTCAGCGCTTCTCCGGCGCAGCCGGTCCCCTTCCCGACCATCATGGGCGCGGCAATGGGCGCACCGGACACGCTGCCCAACGTCCTCGGCGTGAAGGTGACGGCCAACCAGTAGGGTTCGAAGTTCAAAAGTAAGCCCGGCATCGCTGCCGGGCTTTCTGTTCAATGGGACGCACCGGAGACGGCAGCAGCTCCCTGCTTGTCATGAAGCGCAAAGCGATCAAGCATGTGCGCGCTCGCCGCATTGAGCCCTTTGACATCGACATCGATTCCCTTGCGGCGGTATCTCAGGACAACCTTGTCCAAAGCGCCCACTGCAGTGATATCCCAGAAGTGCGCTCTGCTGACGTCGATCGTCACTGTCTTGACCGGTTCCTCGAAATCGAAGGACATCGAGAAGCTCTCCGCCGACGCGAAAAACACCTGTCCATCGACCGAGTATGTCCGTGCGCTTCCATCTGCGGTCAGAGCGGAGTGAACGTGGAAAAGGCCGGCAACCTTGCCCGCGAAGAAGACACCCGACAGCAGAACGCCGACAAGCACGCCCTTCGAAAGGTCATGCGTGGCGACTACCGTTACGACAGTTGCGAGCATCACGAATGAAGATGACGGCGGGTTCCGGCGAACGTCGAGAATGGAGCGCCAGGAAAATGTTCCGATCGAAACCATGATCATGATCGCCACAAGCGCCGCCATGGGAACGACGCGCAGGATGTCGTCGAGCACGAGAAGCAGAACGAGAAGGAAGGCACCGGCAACGAAGGTCGAAAGGCGGCCGCGTCCACCTGAGGCAATGTTGATGCCCGACTGACCGATCATGGCGCAGCCGCCCATGCCGCCGATCAGGGCGGAGGCGATGTTGCTGGCGCCCTGCCCAAAGCACTCCTGGCTCTTGTTGCTCTGCGTATGGGTCATGTCGTCCACGATCTGGGCGGTCAGCAGCGACTCCAGCAGGCCGACGGCAGCGAGGCCGATAGAATAAGGGAAAATGATCCGGAGCGTTTCGAAGGTCAGCGGCACCTGCGGGATGGTGAACACCGGCAGGCTCGTCGGCAGTTCGCCAAGATCGCTTACGGTGCGGACATCGAGACCCAACGAGATGGTTACCGCGGTCAGTACCGCAATTGCGACCAGCGGTGACGGGATGACTTTCGTCACGTAAGGAAAAAGGTAGATGATCGCGAGCGCAACCGCGATCATCACATAGGTTGTCTGCGGCATGCCGATGAGTTCCGGCAGCTGCGCCATGAAGATCAGGATCGCGAGAGAATTGACGAAGCCCGTCATGACCGAGCGCGATACGAACCGCATCAGACGGCCCAGCTTCAGCATTCCGGCGATCAACTGCAAGACGCCCATCAGGATCGTGGCAGCGAAGAGATATTGCAGGCCATGCTCTCGGACGAGCGATCCCATGAGGACCGCGGTCGCAGCCGTAGCTGCGGAAATCATGCCAGGACGTCCACCGACGATCGCCGAGACGCAGGCAATGGCGACGGAGGCAAAGAGACCTATTTTCGGATCGACGCCTGCAATCACAGAGAAGCCAATAGCTTCCGGGATGAGGGCAAGAGCCACGACGATGCCGGACAGAATGTCGCCGCGAATGTTCGAGAACCATTCGCGCCTGTAAGCGGAGAGTTTGCTCATATCAGATTTTTCACAAGGTTCAGCGCAACCGGACTGAATCCGGCTCAACATAGGGAGAAATGTTGTGCGTTGTCTGGCGGATCGGCGGCCAGAAGAGCCACCCGGAGTTTCACCGGGTCCGGGGCGAATGCGAGACGTATAGTTGCAGCGTTTTGTCGTTGCAACATGAAAAAGCCCGGCAGCGATGCCGGGCTTTTCAATCTGTCCTGACGAGGACCTCAGTCCTTCTTGACCGGCGGGATCGGGCGGATCGCCAGTTCGCGCAACTGCGTCGGCGTCGCAGGCGTGGGAGCGCCCATTAGCAGGTCCTCTGCCTGCTGGTTCATCGGAAACAGCGAAATCTCGCGCAGGTTCTTCGCGCCGACGAGGAGCATGACGATGCGGTCGATGCCGGCAGCCATGCCGCCATGCGGCGGTGCGCCATACTGGAAGGCGCGGTAAAGGCCGCCGAAGCGCTCTTCGACGTCCGCATGGCTGAGGCCGACCTTTTCGAAGGCCTTCACCATCAGTTCCGGCGACTGGTTACGGATCGAGCCCGAGGCGATTTCGAAGCCGTTGCAAACCATGTCGTACTGGAAGGCCTTGATCGTCAGCGGATCCTGGTTCGCCAGCGCATCGAGGCCGCCCTGCGGCATCGAGAACGGGTTGTGCGCGAAGTCGACCCGCTTCTCGTCTTCATTCCATTCGAAGAACGGGAAGTCGACGATCCAGCAGAGTTCGAAACGGTCGCGGTCGATGAGGTTCAGCTCGTCGGCAGCGCGGTTGCGGGCTTCGCCTGCGAACTTGTAGAACTTGTCCGGCTCGCCGGCGACGAAGAAGCAGGCGTCGCCATCACCGAGACCGAGCTGGGTGCGGACCGCATCCGTGCGCTCTTCGCCGATGTTCTTCGCCAACGGGCCGGCGCCTTCGAGCTTGTCACCTTCCTTGCGCCAGAAGATATAGCCGAGGCCGGGCTGACCCTGGCTCTGCGCCCAGGCGTTCATGCGGTCGCAGAAGGCGCGGCTGCCGCCGGTCTTTGCCGGGATCGCCCAGATCTCAACCTTCGGGTTGGACGCGATCATGTTGGCGAAGACCTTGAAGCCGGAGCCGGCGAAGTGCTCGGTCACCTGTTCCATGACGATCGGGTTGCGCAGGTCCGGCTTGTCGGAACCATACATGCGGACCGCGTCATCATAGGGGATGCGGCGGAACGTCTGGGTGACCGGCTTGCCTTCGGCGAATTCTTCGAAGATGCCGCGGATGACCGGCTCCATCGTGTTCCAGACATCTTCCTGCTCGACGAAGCTCATTTCGAGGTCGAGCTGGTAGAATTCGCCCGGCAGGCGATCGGCGCGCGGGTCTTCGTCGCGGAAGCAGGGCGCGATCTGGAAGTAACGGTCGAAACCGGCGACCATCAGCAGCTGCTTGTACTGCTGCGGGGCCTGCGGCAGGGCATAGAAACTGCCGGGGTGGATGCGGCTCGGGACGAGGAAGTCGCGCGCGCCTTCCGGCGAGGAGGCCGTCAGGATCGGCGTCGAATATTCGGTGAAGCCAACGTCTTCCATGCGGTTGCGCATGTCGCGGATGATCTTCGTGCGCGTAACGATGTTCTTGTGCAGCGTCTCGCGGCGAAGATCGAGGAAGCGGTACTTGAGGCGGACATCTTCCGGATAGTCGGGTTCGCCGAAGACCGGCAGCGGCAGCTCCTTGGCAGCGGAAAGAACCTCGATCTCCTGCGCGTAGAGCTCGATTTCGCCGGTCGCCATTGCCTTGTTGATGGTGTCTTCCGTGCGAGCCTTCACAAGACCGTCGATGCGGAGGACCCATTCGCCGCGCACGGTTTCGGCCATCTTGAAAGCGGGCGAATCCGGATCGGCGACGACCTGTGTGATGCCGTAGTGATCGCGTAGGTCGATGAAGAGAACGCCGCCATGGTCGCGAACGCGGTGGACCCAGCCGGAAATGCGGGCGGTAGAGCCGACGTCCGACTTGCGGAGGGCGGCGCATGTGTGGCTGCGATAGCGATGCATTATTTCAATTCCCGGTATCTGCTGAGACGGCTGCAAGGGCAAAAATGACCCTCAAGCGCCGACAAGAAAATCGGGCGGAAAAGCGCATGGACGGTCTGATTTGTCAAGGCTTGGGCCGCAGGGACTGCCACTTTGGGGTGGTTTATTCCGAGCCCCGGGTAAAGGCAAGTGCGGCAGTTTGGTCTTCGCTTCCTTATTGATGAAATCCGCAGTCAACTTTAAAGATGGCGCCACCACCATGACCGGAGTGCCCCCATGCCCCTTCTCACCCGTCGCAATCTGCTGAAGGCGTCCGCCGTTGCTGGCGCTTATGGCATCGGGATAGGCGCCGCAGGCAAATTCGGTTTGGCCGGAGCGGGACAGCAGCCACAAGTGCTGAAGGCGGTGAAGACCGAGGCCTCGCTCACCGACGCGGGCCCGACGAAGGACATCATGACCTGGGGCGACCAAGGCATGCCGCCGGTCTTGCGCATGCAGCGCGGCAAGCCGTTTGCGGCACGGCTGACCAACAGCCTGGACGAACCGACGACGATCCACTGGCACGGGCTGCGCATCGACAACGAGATGGACGGCGTGCCATTCATGACGCAGCCTTATGTCTATACCGACGACAGCTTCGACTACGCCTTCACGCCGCCCGACGCCGGCACCTTCTGGTACCATCCGCATTGCAATACGCTGACGCAGATGGGCCACGGCATGACGGGGGTTATCGTCGTGGAGGATCCTGCGGACCCGGTCTTCGACGCGGAAATCGTGCTCAACCTGCGCGACTGGCGGCTTGGCGGCGACGGCCAGTTCATCGCGCCTTTCCGCCCGCGCGACGCGGCAAAGACGGGCACATACGGGACGGTGCGCACCGCGAACTGGCAGCGGGAACCGCAATATGATGCGCCAGCCGGTGGGCTGATCCGCCTGCGGATCGCAATAACCGACGTAACGCGCATCTTCTCTTTGAAGATGGCAGGGGCCGCCGCGACGGTGATTGCGATCGACGGCAATCCAGTGCCGAAGCGCTTTCCGCTCGAACTCCTGCAGATCGGCCCCGGACAGCGGCTGGAGCTTGCCGTGAGGATGCCGGACGGTGAGGGAGCGGTCGCAACATTGGAAGACATCCGCGGGACCACGCCAAAGACGATCGCCAGCCTGCGCGCTGTTGGACAAACGCTGAAACGCGATGCGCTCGATCTTGGACCGCTGGCCGCAAACCCGGTCCCGCAAGCCGATTTGTCGTCCGCGGAATGGATCCCGCTGGTGCTTAGCGCGACGGCGGAAAGCGCGCCCGCCGACAGCATCTGCGGCACCCTCGGCTACAGCTTCTGGGCGATCAACAAGGTTCCCTGGCCGGGGGACACGCCCGATCCGACCGCCCCTCTCGCCGAACTGAAGCTTGGCAAGAGCTATATCTTCCAGCTCGAAAACGTGACGCCACATCTGCACCCGATCCATCTGCACGGCATGAGCTTCACCGTCATTTCGTCCTCGACGCGCGACGTCATGCCACTCGTCTCGGATACCTATCTCATTCAGCCCGACGAAAAGGTGCAGCTCGCCTTCGTGGCCGACAATCCGGGAGACTGGCTGCTGCATTGCCACATCATCGAGCACCAGAAGACCGGAATGACGAGCTATATTCGGGTTGTTTGAGGAGTTGCCCACTGAACGCCTAGATTGTACGTGATAGCTCATAGCCCAATTTTCAGCGATCACGTAATGAGCCTCATCCACAACGAGAGAACGAAACTTACCGCGAACTATATGAACGGTATCGCCATTGCCGTTTTCGCAGTCGGTTCATTTGCTCCGACCGTAGCGAGCTTGAATGGCGTCGTAGGCTCTCCCTTAGTAACTGGCGTCGCAGCGGTAAGTTGTCTTTGCGCATCCTGTGCATTACATTTCATGGCAAGGAAAGTCCTGAAAGGCTTGCGGCATGACGATTGATCAGTTCATCAATTTTCTGATTGTGCCGGCCGGCGGCCTGCTGCTGGGCATCGTAGCGCTTTACGCCACGCGAAACGAGCGACAGCGGAAACACAAGATACATCCCGGCGAATAAGCGCCTGCTCAACCGCCCTCAACGTATTGACATATCCTGCGTAAAGGAGAAGGAAGGTTAATCGACCTTTCCTTGCGAATGAATTGACATGATCGAAACAACCGCCGATTTGGCGGCCGCCTGCAAAGAGCTGGCCAAGTCTGAATTTATTACAATCGACACCGAATTCCTGCGCGAGACGACATTCTGGCCGGAGCTTTGCCTGATACAGATGGCCAGCCCGACGACGGAAGTCCTTGTCGATCCGTTGGCGAAGGGCATCGATCTCGCACCCTTCTTCGAGCTGATGGCCAATCCGAATGTGCTCAAGGTCTTCCATGCGGCGCGTCAGGACATCGAGATCATTTTCCATCGCGGCGGGCTGATCCCGCATCCGATCTTCGACACGCAGGTTGCCGCCATGGTCTGCGGTTTCGGCGACAGCGTGTCATACGACCAGCTCGTCGGCAGGACGAAAGGCGTGCAGATCGACAAATCATCGCGCTTCACGGACTGGAGCCGCCGGCCACTTTCCGAAAAACAGCTCGATTATGCGCTGGCTGATGTCACGCATCTGCGCGACGCCTATCTCTATCTCAAGGCCGAGCTCGAACGCGAAGGCCGTTCGTCCTGGCTCTCCGAAGAGATGGACATTCTCGAAGCGCGCGAAACCTACGACCTGCATCCGGACGATGCATGGCAGCGCTTGAAGATGCGGCTGCGCAAGCCGCAGGAACTCGCAATCCTCAAATATGTCGCCGCCTGGCGCGAACGCGAGGCGCGCTCTCGCAACGTGCCGCGTTCCCGCGTCCTGAAGGACGATGCGATCTATGAGATTGCCCAGCAGCAGCCGAAAGATGCCGAGGCGCTGAGCCGACTTCGGACGATTCCAAAGGGTTGGGAGCGTTCCGCCGCGGGCGGCGCGGTTCTCGAAGCCGTCAACACGGCCCTTGCCCTGCCGAAGGCCGAAATGCCGCATGTGCCGCGCCACACGCAGGCGCCGGAAGGTGCTGCCGCCGCGGTCGAGCTGCTCAAGGTCCTGCTCAAGCTGATCTCCGAAAAACACGGCGTTGCGCCGAAGGTCATCGCCAACAGCGAAGACCTCGACAAGATTGCGGCGGAAGGCGAGAAAGCGGAGGTCGCAGCCCTCCACGGCTGGCGCCGCGAGCTGTTCGGCGCGCCCGCGCTGCAACTCATCAAGGGCGAAATTGCGCTCCGTTTCGCCGGCAAGAAGGTCGATACCGTTTCGCTTTGATGGCTACCGGCCTCTGAACCGCCGCGAAATCGCTTGACCGAAACGGCTTGCGTGGAAAAATGCGGGTGAACGTCAAAGCAGGCCGGATGCCATGAGAGAGATTTTTCCAGCGCAGAACTGGCTGCTCATCGCGGTTGTGATGGCTGCGAGCGGCGTCCTTTACGGCCGCATCTTCTTCCTGGAGGAAACACCGGTCATCGGCGCGATCTTCGCGCTACTCATGGGCATGCCGATCCTTTTATTCGAGCGGAGGGTCTTTCTTCGCGGCCTCTACCGGCGCATTCAGAGACTTCCGACACTCGCCTTCATCATTTCCGGTCTCGTGATCTACGAGATCATGATGAGCATCGGTTACGCGCTTGCCGGCACGCTCCTCTCGTGGCTCGGCTTGCTCGAGCCCGCGCCGCCGAGCCACATTCTGATCATGCCCTTCAAGGTCTTCATCTACGCGCTGGCGGTCTGCGCCGTCATCATTTTCGTATTGCGCGTGCGTGAGCTGCTGGGGCGCGACGTCTTCCTCAGCATGCTGTCCAGCCGCTACCGGAATCCGGTCAAGGAGGAGCGCATTTTCCTCTTCATCGACCTCATCGATTCGACCCCCTTTGCCGAAAAACATGGCGACCTGCGGGCGCAACAGTTCCTCGGCGCGTTGTTTGCAACCTTCGCGGAGCCCGTGCGTCGCCACGGCGGCTCTATCGATGATTATGTTGGGGATGCCGCCATCATTACGTGGCCGCTCGCGCGCGGCTTGAAGGATGGCCGGTGCGTGCGCTGCGTCTTCGACATCCTGACTGCCGTCGAGGCCGATGCGGCAAGCTGGCTGAAGCAGTATGGGCAGGTGCCCCGCCTGCGGGCCGCGCTTCACGGCGGGTTCGTCATCACGGCGGAAATCGGTGTCGACCACCACAAGATCACCTATTTCGGCGATACGGTGAATACGACCGCCCGGCTGGAAGGTCTCTGCAAGACACTGAACCGGCCCGTGCTGATTTCGAGCGAGCTTGCACAGCGCCTCACTCTGCCCGAAATGATCAACGTCGAAGATCTCGGCGTCCACGCTCTCAAGGGCCGGGGCCAGGGACTGGGCGTCATGGCGCTGGCCCGGGCTCTGCCCGCATCGGGAGCGTCACCAAAGCTTCATTCAACCTTCAATTCGGCGATATGAATGGACTGCTAATCGGGACCGCCAACTCATTTGATGGGGGTCTCCATGAAAACAGCACTTTACGCTTCCGTTTCCCTATTGCTTCTGATTGCCACTTCCGCCTCCGCGGACCAGCAGGAGTTCACCGCAACGCTTGCCGGCCAGGCGATCTTGCCCGCCAACACCATCGTCGCCGCTCCGGCCGACGCTCCGGCCTTCCTGAAGACTTCCGGCAAGTTCACGACGCCGGATCGCAAACGCACCGAAGCTCTCGGTAGCGTCCCGGGTAAGGACGGCGCCCGCGTCACCGACATCAAACTGCCGCTCGATGGCCAGCCGGTTCAGGGCTTCTCCGGTATCAAGATGATGGAAGACGGGACTTTCTGGACGCTTTCCGACAACGGCTTCGGCTCGAAATTTACCTCGTCCGACTCCATGCTCTTCCTGCACCAGATGAAGTTCGACTGGGCGGCGAACAAGGCTGAAGTCGTGCAGAACCTCTTCCTCTCCGATCCGAACAAGATTGCTCCCTTCCCGATCGTCATGGAAGGCACCGACACGCGCTACCTCACCGGCGCGGACTTCGACATCGAATCCGTTCAGCCGGTCGCCGACGGATTCTGGCTCGGCGATGAGTTCGGCCCTTATCTTCTGAAATTTGATACCAAGGGCCAGCTGACCGACGTCATCCCGACAACGGTCGACGGCAAGCCAGTCGTCTCGCCGGACAACGCACTGATCCAGCTGCCGGCCAACCCGACTGCGAAGAACCCCGTCTTCAACCTGAAGCGCTCCGGCGGCTTCGAGGGGCTTGCCATGTCGAAGGATGGCAGCAAGCTGTACGGCCTGCTCGAAGGCGCGCTCTACCAGGACGACGGCAAGATGGAATCCGTTGACGGCCACACCGCCATCCGCGTCATCGAATTCGATGTCGCATCCAAGAAATGGACAGGCCGCAGCTGGCTCTATCCTTTCGAGGACAAGGGCGTTTCGATCGGCGACTTCAACATGCTGGATGCCACGACTGCCCTCGTCATCGAGCGTGACAACGGCGCCGGCACGAAGGACAAGGCCTGCGCTGATCCGAAGCAGCCGAAGCCGGATTGCTTCGAGGCTCCGGCCGAGCTCAAGCGCGTCTACAAGATCGAGTTCAACGATACCAACGCCGGCAAGGCCGTGCGCAAGATCGGCTACATCGATCTCCTGAACATCAAGGATCCGGACAACAAGAAGAAGGCCGGAAACAAGGACGGTATCTACGACATGCCGTTCGTGACGATCGAAAACGTCGACCGCGTCGATGCCACACACATCATCATCGGCAACGACAACAACCTGCCTTTCTCGGCCGGCCGCGCAGTCGACAAGGCGGATGACAACGAGTTCAGCCTGCTCGAAGTGGGCGACTTCCTGAACGCGAAGTAATTCGTGTTCTGAAAAAATAAAGGGCGTCCGGCGAAAGCCGGGCGCCCTTTCGTTTGAGGCGCCGTCAGGCAGCCTTCGCCGAGGCAATGCCGTCGAGCTTCCTCACGGCGTCGGCCGGCAGAGTGATGTCGGCGACCGCAAGATTTTCCCTCAGATGCCCGCGCGACGAGGTGCCCGGGATCAGCAGGATGTTCGACGCGCGTTGCAGCAGCCACGCAAGAGCAACCTGCATTGGCGTTGCACCGAGTTCGGCTGCGACATCCGAAAGCGTGGAAGACTGTAGCGGCGAGAAGCCGCCGAGCGGGAAGAATGGTACATAAGCCGTCCCCTCCCCGGCAAGCTGCTGGATCAGCGCATCGTCTTCGCGATGGGCAAGGTTGTACTGGTTCTGAACGCAGACGATCGCCGTGATCTTTCGTCCGTCGGCGATCTGTTTGGCGGTGACGTTCGACAGGCCAATGTGTTTGACAAGCCCCTGACGCTGAAGATCGGCGAGAACGGTCAGCGGCTCCTCAAGAGAACCTTCCGCCGGTCCGTGGACGTCGAACATCGCGCGCAGATTGACCACCTCGATGATGTCGAGGCCGAGGTTCTTGAGGTTGTCATGGATCGCCTGGGTCAGCGCCTCTTTCGAAAAGGCGGGGTTCCAGGAGGCGTCCGCCCCGCGCGTTGCCCCTACCTTGGTGACGATCACCAGATCGTCCTTATAGGGATGTAAGGCTTCCTTGATGATCTGGTTGGTGATGTGGGGCCCGTAGAAATCGCTGGTGTCGATGTGATTGACGCCGCTTTCGACCGCTTCGCGCAACACCGCGACCGCCTCGGCGCGATCCTTTGGCGGGCCGAAGACGGCCTTGCCGGCAAGCTGCATTGCACCGTACCCGAGCCGTTTTACGGCGCGGTCGCCAAGAGTGAATGCACCCGACTTTTCGAGATTGGACATGATCTATCTCCGTTTCAAGACGACGCAAAATAGGCCACGGCGGCATCTTCGATAACTGGAGACAATCCGCACGGGCTGTCCGGATTTCCGGACAATGACTTCCGGCAAAGAAGCACGCCAGATCGCGACGCCCTTACTCGAAGCAGAAAGCCAGCCGCTTGTTCGTGAGCCTCGAGAGCTGCTGCATGCGACCGTCGAGGCGCTCTCCGGCGAAGTCTTGGTATTCCGACGGCACGACGAGTTCGAGGTCGATTTCCGGATCGAACGATTTGCGGAATGTCAGGTTCTTCACCACGCCCGGCATCGATGCCGAGAAGAGATAGACGACACGCAGGATGCCACCGAGAAGCTTGGCGCGCTCGGCGAATTGCGGACCGGCAATCCTGGCAAGCGGCGCAGTGGATCCGTCATCGTTGAGCCCCTCGAAACGATGGTAATTGGCCAACGCGATAAAGGCTCGGCCGGGATGACTGATGCCGACGAAAGAGGAGTGAGCGATGAGGTTCAACGCCTGCAGGCCACGGTAATCCGGATGCGCGCGCCAGCTGATGTCGGCGAGGAGGCAAGCTGCCTGGCGGTAGCGCGCTTCTTCGTCGGTTTCCGTGATGCCGAAATACGGCATTGCATAGCCGGTCCACTCCGCAAGCTCCCGCGCATGCTCGGGCGAGCGGGCCCGGAGGATCGCCAGCTCGGAGGCAGCCGAAAGCAGCGGATCGGCGCGGCGCTCGCCTTCCGAGAGCAACGAATAGAGATAGCCTTCGCGCACGCCCTGCGCGGAGAAGGAAATGATGGCGGGCTTCATCGCACCCAGCACTTCCTTCATGGCTACGGCACCGAAGGGGAGAAGCGTGCGGCGGTGCTTCGAAACCGCCTGGAATGCCGGGTCCTTGGAATCCCTTGCCACTTCGACCTGCTCGAGGAATGTCATCATCGCCTCGAGAGAGACCTCGTAACCCTGCATCATATGCAGTGGGTACTGCGTCATTTCCATGTGAAGCTTGGCGATGTTACGCCATGTCCCGCCAACGGCGTAAAACGTTCGGCCGGCGCCGTTTTCCAGAATTTTCGCAGCGCTTCGAACATGCTTGCGGGCAAAAGTATGGGCTTTGGCGAGAGAGCCGCCAGCATATTCCGAGAGGCGCAAGCCCCCGAGCGGCAAGGTAATCCCTTCGCCGATCTTGCGCTCATTGATGTCGATGAGCTCCAGCGAGCCGCCGCCGAGATCGCCGGCAATACCGTCCGGATGGTAGAAGCCGCTGACGACACCGAGCGCGGAGAACTTGGCCTCCTCCCCTCCGGACAAGACCCGGATCTTGCGTTGGAGGATCGTTTCGGCCTTGTGAATGAAATCGGGGCCGTTGGAGGCTTCGCGCGCGGCGGCCGTTGCAAGCACGTACATGGTCGAGGCGCGCGCCTGCGCAGACAGAGCCTTGAAGCGGTGGAGAGCGGCCAGCGCGCGGGCGACGCTTCCTTCATCCATCTTGCCGGTCAATGCGATGCCTTTCCCAAGGCCGCAAAGCACCTTTTCGTTGAAAAGGATCGTCGGCGACCGGGCAAGGCCTTCGTAAACGACCAAGCGGACCGAGTTCGACCCGATATCGATGACGGAGACCGGGGCTATTCCTGGAAGGCGCCCCTGGGCTTCTGATTCAACCATGCAGGTCCAGTTTTATCTCTTGGTCCAGCCGGAAAGCAGACTGGCAATCAGCTTTGGAGCGCTGGATTTCAAGGCTTCACCGCGGCCGGACAGGCTGGGGTTGGTCATGAAATACTGCTGCGCGTTGAACGGCTCTTCGCCCTTGCGCACTTCCATGCGCCGAGACGTGCCGTCGGGCAATATCTCGTAGCTCTGCTGATTGTCAATGATGTTGCCGAGCATGATCTGGGACAAAACCTGCTCGTGGACAGTCGGATTGGTGAGCGGAACAAGCGTTTCGACGCGGCGGTCGAGGTTTCTCGGCATCATGTCGGCGGAGCCGATATAAACGAGCGCCTTGTCCGACGGCAGCCCGTGCCCATTGCCGAAGCAGAAGATGCGGCTGTGCTCCAGGAAGCGGCCGACGATCGACTTGACGCGAATATTGTCCGACAGGCCCGGTACTTGCGGCCGCAGGCAACAGATGCCGCGAACGACAAGATCGATCTCCACACCGGCACGGCTTGCCGTATAGAGCGCGTCGATGATTTCCGGGTCGACGAGCGCGTTCATCTTCATCCAGATGGCGGCAGGAGCTCCGTTCTTGGCATGCGCGATCTCCTCGTCGATGTGACGAAGAATGCGGTCGCGCAGCGTGTAGGGCGAAACCGCGAGCTTCATGCTTTCTTCCGGCTCGCCGTAGCCGGTGATGAAGTTGAAGATGTTCGCCATATCGTGGGCGATCACCGGATTGCAGGTGAAGAAGGAAAGGTCGGTGTAGATCTTCGCGGTGATCGGATGATAGTTGCCGGTGCCGAGGTGGCAATAGCTGCGGAGCCTGCCCTCCTCGCGGCGGACGACCAGCGACATCTTTGCATGTGTCTTGAGTTCGATGAAGCCGAAGACGACCTGCACGCCGGCACGCTCGAGGTCGCGCGCCCAGCGGATGTTCGCCTCTTCGTCGAAACGGGCCTTGAGCTCGACAAGGGCAGTCACCGACTTGCCGGATTCGGCGGCGTCGATCAGCGCGCGGACGATCGGGCTGTCATTGGACGTGCGGTAAAGCGTCTGCTTTATCGCCAGAACGTCAGGATCGCGCGCAGCCTGGAGAAGAAACTGGACCACCACGTCGAAAGACTCGTAGGGGTGGTGAACCACCATGTCCTTCTCGCGGATTGCGGCGAAGCAGTCTCCGGCATGCTCGCGGACGCGCTCGGGAAATCGCGCATTGTAGGGTGGAAATCGAAGATCGTCGCGCGGCGCCTTGGTGATTTCCGAAAGCGTGTTGAGCGCGAGCAGGCCAGGCAGAACGGCAACGCGATTGTCCGGCACGTTCATCGCCTGCACCACGAAATGGCGCAGCGACGCGGGCATTTCGGAATCCGTTTCGATGCGGATCACCTTGCCGCGGCGCCGGCGCTTGAGTGCGGTTTCGAAGAAGCGCACGAGGTCTTCGGCCTCTTCCTCCACTTCGATATCGCTGTCGCGGATGATGCGGAACGTACCCGAGCCCTGCACCTCGTAGCCGGGGTAGAGGCGGTGGATGAAGATGTTCGCCACGTCTTCCAGCGTGATGTAGCGGATCGTCCCTCCGTCATCCGGCAGGCGCACGAAACGGTCCAAGGCTGGCGGCAGGCGCAGCAGCGCCGTCATCGGCTCACGGCCATGCTTGCTGGTAAGCTGCAGACCGATCGAGAAGCCGAGATTGGGAATGAAGGGGAACGGGTGGGCCGGGTCGATCGAGAGCGGCGTCAGGACCGGAAAGATCGCCTGTTCGAACTCTGCCGCCAGCCACTGCCGGTCGGCGTCGCTGAGAGCGCCGGGGCGTACGAACAGAATGTCTTCCTTCGCGAGATACTGCTGCAGAACGGCGAGCGAAGCCTGCTGCTCCATTTGCAGATTGTCGATCTCCCGCAAAATGGCATCGAGCTGTTCGGCAGGCGTCTTGCCGTCCGGCGTACGGATGGCGATGTTCTGGCGGACCTGGCCCTCGAGGCCCGCGACGCGCACCATGAAGAACTCGTCGAGGTTGGCGGCCGAAATCGACAGGAAGCGGACGCGTTCGAGCAGCGGATGCTCGGTGTTCAGGGTTTCCTCAAGAACACGGCGGTTGAACTGCAGCCAGGAGAATTCGCGGTTGATGAAGCGTTCAGGACTGCTCAGCAGCTCTTCCAGCGAAGGGACGACGGCCGGTGTTGGAGGAAGGGATTCCTGATGCTCTGCAACTGCACTGTCCATATGTCGATCCGCCCCGTTTATTCGTCCCTGCGAATTATATCAGTTTCACGACGGAACTGTGACAGTCAATCAAGCGAGCCGGAATTTCCCAATTCATTCAATACCTCGGCTGCCATCGCTCGAGTGATCTTGGTGCCTCGAGACCAGGCCAACCGGTCGAGCCGTTCGACAATCGTCTGAGCCGCATTCAGCGACCGTTCCATCCGGTTGACGATATAGAGCACGAGTTTGTCATCTATATTAAGCTGGCGGTCGGCGAAGAGCTTGACGATGACCTGCGACAGCAATTCCTCGTCGGGCTCGCCGATTTCGACGGTCGTCGCCGCCTTGAGCCTTGAGCGCAGGTCGGGAAGCTGAACGGGCCAGGACATCGGCCAGAGACGGCTGGTCATCAACAGGCTGTTGCCGTTTTCGCGCACGCTGTTGATGACGTGAAAAAGCTCGGTGTCGTCGAAGCCGAGACGGTCGACATCCTCGAAAAGAACCGGACCGTTGGCAGCGGCAAGCGCGGCACCGGATCCGGATGTCGGGTGAATGCGTTCGGCCCCGCTGCGCTCCTCCCAGATCGTCGCCAAATGCGTCTTTCCGGAACCGACCGGTCCGGCGAGAATGACAACCGGGGATGGCCATTGCGGCCAGGCGTCGACGATGGTCACGGCAGCGCTCAGCCGGTCGGAGATCAGGAGATCGTCCCGGCTGCTTGCGGCATCATGAGAAAAGACCAGCGGGAGTTGCTCCCCCGCCCTGCGCTTCACGTCGCTCATTTTGAATCGGCTTTTGTCTTCCGGGCCGCAGCAGGTTGCGACTGGCCCGCATAAAGATCGCTCTGAAGGTAGCGCGCGAGCGCAAAACGGACAAGCACGCCGACAACGGCGGCTGCCGGGACGGCAACCAGCAGGCCGACGAAGCCGAAGAGCGCACCGAACGCAAAAAGGGCGAACATCAGCCAGACCGGGTGAAGGCCGACGCTATGGCCGACGAGCTTCGGCTGCAGGATATTGCCCTCCAGGAACTGACCGCTGAAGAAGACTGCGAGCACCGCACCGATCCACAGGTAATCCGGCCAGAACTGCACGATGGCAACACCGACGGCAAGAACCAGACCGACCAGCGAGCCGACATAGGGAATGAAGCTGATCATGCCGGCAAAGAGACCTATGAGCAGGCCAAAGTTCAAGCCGACGAGCGACAGCCCGGCCGCGTAGTAAATCCCGAGGATCAGGCAGAGAGAGCCTTGCCCGCGAACGAAACCGGCAATCGCCTGATCGATTTCGCGGGCAATCTGGCGGACGTCGTTGAGATAATCGCGGGGGATACACTGATCGACCTTGGCGACCATGCGGTCCCAATCGAGCAGCATATAGAAGGCGACCACCGGCGTTACGACCAGCAGCGAGATGACATCGACGATCGCCTTGCCGGAATTCCAGATCTGCGCAAAGAGGCCAGTGAGGAAGCCCATGCCTTCCGTAAGGACTGCGGAGAAATTGTCCTTGATCGTACCGAGCTGGTTCTTGACCCAGACCGGCATCACGGAATCCTGCGCATCGGCGATGAAAGCCTGCAACTGGCTGATATAGCCGGGAACGCGCTGCGCGAAATCATTGAACTGGTTGATCAACACCGGAATGAGGATCATCAGCGCCAGCGCGAAGACGATGACGAAGGCGACCAGTATGACGATCGTCGCCATCAAGCGGCTCATGCCCAGGCGCTGCAAACGGTCGGCGACGGGATCGAGGAAATAGGCGATGGCCATGCCGGCAATGAAAGGCAGCAGGATGGAGCTGAAGATGTAGAGGAAGATGACGAAGAAGACGAAGACGCCCAGCCAGAAAAAGATCTGACGCTTCAGACTAGCTCCGCTGACCTGATTTGGCATCGTTTTCCCCGTTCGTCCGCCCCTGGCGCGATCGCTTCGCACCGGTCCTTGAAGCACATAGGATGCAGGCTGGAACATGGTCAACCCTGCTGCGAAAAATCCCGCCTTCCCCTATGGAAAGAGCAGGAAATTAGGGCTTTTCTCTATGCGGCGCCTTGCATAAAGCGCACTCTCATGCAATTGCGACCGGCATGTGAAGATCGGTTAAGAAACCGCCCGAAGACAGCCATCGGAGATTAGCATGAGCCAGTCTGGAAAAAACGGCCTGACCTATAGCGACGCAGGTGTCGATATCGACGCCGGCAATCTTCTGGTGGAGAAGATCAAGCCTGCCGTGCGCTCGACGCGCCGCCCTGGCGCCGATGGCGAAATCGGCGGCTTCGGCGGTCTGTTCGACCTCAAGGCCGCCGGCTTCACCGATCCGGTTCTTGTCGCCGCAAATGACGGCGTCGGCACCAAGCTGAAGATCGCGATCGACGCCGATTATCATGAGACCGTCGGCATCGACCTGGTGGCGATGTGCGTCAACGATCTCGTCGTACAGGGCGCAGAGCCGCTTTTCTTCCTCGACTATTTCGCGACCAGCAAGCTCGATCCGGACCAGGGCGCAGCGATCGTCGGCGGCATTGCCGCCGGCTGCCGCGAGGCGGGCTGTGCGCTGATCGGCGGCGAAACAGCGGAAATGCCGGGCATGTACTCCTCCGGCGATTACGATCTTGCAGGCTTTGCCGTCGGTGCCGCCGAGCGGGGCCAGCTTCTGCCTTCCGGCGACATTGCCGAAAGTGACATCATCCTCGGTCTCGCCTCCTCCGGCGTTCACTCGAACGGCTTCTCGCTGGTGCGCAAGATCGTCGAGCTTTCCGGCTTGAGCTGGGACGCGCCTGCGCCTTTTGCCGAAGGCAAAGCGCTGGGCGAAGCTCTGCTGACGCCGACCCGCATCTATGTGAAGCCGCTCCTTAAGGCCAGCCGCGAAACCAAAGCCATCAAGGCGCTGGCGCACATCACCGGTGGCGGTTTTCCCGAGAACATTCCGCGCGTGCTGCCGAAACATCTCGCTGCCGAGATCGATCTTGCCGCCGTCAAGGTCCCTCCGGTCTTCTCGTGGCTCGCCAAGACGGGCGGCGTCGAAGCCAAGGAAATGCTGCGGACCTTCAACTGCGGCGTCGGCATGATCGCCGTCGTCTCGCCCGAAGACGTCGCAGCGGTGACCGCCGTTCTGGAAGCCGAAGGCGAAAAGGTTGTCACCCTCGGCCGCATGATCGCCCGGGCGGAAGGCGCTGCCGGTACGGTTTACAAGGGCACGCTTGCCATATGACCATGCCGCGCAAACGCGTCGTCGTCTTCATTTCCGGCGGCGGCTCCAACATGATGGCGCTCGTCGAGGCGGCGAAAACCGAAGACTTTCCGGCGGCGATCGTCGGGGTGATTTCCGACAACGCAAATGCCGGCGGGCTCACCAAAGCCGCCGCTGAAGGCATTCCGGCTTTCGCCTTCATCCGCAAGGACTATGCAAGCAAGGAAGCGCACGAGGCGGCGATCTTCGAAGCGCTGGACAGGCTCTCGCCTGATATCCTGTGCCTTGCCGGTTATATGCGGCTTCTGAGCGCGACATTCATCCGGCGTTATGAAGGCCGGATGATCAATATCCATCCTTCCCTCCTGCCACTCTTTCCCGGGCTGCACACCCATCAGCGCGCCATCGACGCCGGCATGCGGATCTCGGGCTGCACCGTGCATTTCGTGACCGAGGGCATGGATGAAGGTCCGGTGATCGGCCAAGCGGCCGTGCCGGTCTTCTCCGGTGATACGGCCGATGCGCTCGCTGCCCGCGTGCTCACGGTGGAGCACCAGCTTTATCCCCGGGCGCTGCGGCTTTTTGCCGAGGGCAAGGTGCGGATGGAAGGCGGCAAGGCTGTCGGCGCGGATGCGGCCACGCCGGGTAGTTGCAATCACATCATTTCCCTGATCGCCTGATCGCTTCAGGCGGCAAGTGCCTGAAGCTGATGCAAGGTGCCGTCGCTATAGACGAAGCGCCCGCCGCGGAAGGTCGCGCGGATGCGATGCACATTGCCCGGCTCGACCACGACCAGATCGGCGCGCTGGCCGATGGCGATCTCGCCGCGATCCGTCAGACCTGCCGAGCGGGCGGCATTCCGTGTCGCCATCGCAACTGCGACCGGTATTGCGGTATATTCCGCGATCTTGAAGATGCCGGGGACGAAGGCTGCCGGGTGATAATCGGCCGCGATCACCGTCAAAAGGCCGGACTTGGCGGCATCGAGCGCGCTCAGATTGCCGGACATCGACTGGCCACGAAGCGCATTCGGCGCGCCCATGAGCGTCCAGAGCCCGCGGCGCCGGGCCTCCTCGGCCGCCGGCAGCGTGACCGGGAACTCGCTGATGGTGACGCCGAGATCATGCATCTCCGCGACCTTTTCGACGCTGTCATCGTCATGCGACGTAAGCGACAGCTTCTGCTTCAGCGACAGCGCGACGATTTCCTTCAGCTTTGCCTCGATCTCGGGATTGTTACGCAAGGCGATGCGCTTGGCGACCATTTCCGCCGCGATCTCCTCGGAGATCGCACGGCGCTCGGCGATGCTCAATATGTAGCTCTGGATGTTGTTGTACTGCCCCTGCCCCGGCGTATGGTCCGTCAGCGAAACCATATCGATCTGGCGGGCTTCGAGGAGTTTTTCGAGGGCGGGCGCGGCCCCCACATTGGTGATTTCGTAGCGAGCATGGACGCGGTGGTCGACCAGCAGATTGTGCTTGAGGCGATTGATCCCTTCGATGACGGCGTTCGTCGTCTCCAGTGAGCGGACGTGGCCGTAGACACTTTCGGTCGCGAAGGAAATCGCTGCATAAGCCGTTGTCACGCCTGCCGCCGCGAGCTTCTTGTCCAACTCGTGAATACCGAAGTCGATGGGCATGATGGCGTTCGGCCGCGGTGCGATCTCACGCTCGATCATGTCGCCATGTAGATCCACGAAACCGGGCATCAGCAACCGGCCCCCGCCATCGATTGCGGCGTTGGCGACTGGCTCGTTCCGTATCTCGGCAATCGCGCCGTCCTCAATGCGCACCGAACCCTGGCTCACAACTTCTTCGGGAAGAACGAGCGTGAAATTGCTGAGCCACATGACTTTTCTCCTGACGGCATGCGATTATCGGCCAAGCAGCAGCGCATAGGCTTGCTTCGTGACAAACGGATGAAGCTAATCCAGATAGAATCCTTACGTTGACGGTTCGATCGGATCAAACCGAGGAATGCGAAAAAAACGAGAGAAAGCTTTCTCGTAGTAGCCACAAACCTGCATCATCGCTCCTAGATCGTAGCTCGGATTGAACGAGGCGTGGCGGCCACTTGGGTGCCAACGACCGGCGTTCGCGAAAATCGCTCGTTCTCCTTCCCGCCACATGCCCATATAAGTTGCAACAAGACCAAGACTCTCATCGGGGCAATTTGCCAGAAGGCGACCAAAGGCTCGGTTCATCAATGACATCGGCATGGTATCCACAAGATGCTTCTCCGGCGCCCCAACTCTTCCAGATGAGTCTAATATCCGAAACGCCAGCATCTCTTCCCAAGCCTCAGGCGGGCTCTCATCAGAGATAATCAGATGAATAACCGCTACATAGGGAAATCCTAATTGAAGAAGGTGAAGTGCCTGAGTGTATCCGAAATCATTGGGTGATTTTCCCTGCCGCTGATAAGTGGCTCGGATTACTTTAAGCTCAACAGCGACAATTTTGTCGGCAACTAGGTAAGTTCCTTCGTAGGGAACTATGAGTAGATCGATATCGCCTGGATTATTCTTTCCTGGAAAAATCGTGGAAGTCGGTGCGCATTGATGAACGAGCACGCCGCTATCCTGAGGCATTCTCCAGAAATATTCGGATTGGATCGCCTGATAAACCTCGCCAAATAGGCGACGATCACACATCATCAGGCCAGCGAGAGCAACTTCATCCTTCTTTCGCGCAAGCCTAACGTCGATGAAGAACGCTGGCTCTCCACTACGAATAAGGCGGGGCAGCGTTTCTACCTTTATTAGCGTCGTCGCCAGCCCCTTACAAAAGACTTGCCCTGTTCATCGCCGCCCATTGCAGCAGGATGATCGTTTTCATGTCGCAGATCTCGCCGGTTTCGATCATGGCAATCGCCGTGTCCAGCGGGATCTCCAGCACTTCGATATCCTCGTGCTCGTGGTCCAGACCGCCGCCATGGGAAACGCGATCGGCGGTATCGATTTGTGCGGCGAAGAAATGCACGACTTCGGTGTTCGAACCAGGCGAGCTGTAGGCCTTGAACAGAAAATCGACGTCCCGGATGCGGAAACCCGTTTCTTCCACGGCTTCGCGGCGCATCGCCGCTTCCGGCTCCTCGCCGTCCAGGAGCCCGGCCGGTGTCTCGATTATGAAGGCTGGTTCGCCGTGAAGGTGGGGCGCCAGGCGAAACTGTTTGACGAGAACGACGGTCGAGCGCTTCGGATCATAGAGCAGGATCGTGGCGGCAGGCGTGCGGTGATAGACTTCGCGGTGGACGCGATGGGTCTCGCCTTCGGAATCCGTGTAGTCCAGCTCATAGGTGCTGAGGCGTGTCCAGCCTTCCGAGAGCGTCATTTCCGCGGCGATCTCCGCCTTTGCCTTGGCGAACTTCGTCATGCGGCGCCTCTGCGCAGCCAGACCTTATTGTCGTGGACCGCCGCGCCGCCATAGGGCGCCACGGGGTCTGCGCCGGTCAGTACGTTGATGCCTTCGCCATCGACATGGGCCTTGTTCGGCCACAGGCCTTCGGCAATCAGCACGCCGGGCTTGACCTCTGTGGTAACGCGGGCATGCAGGCGCACTTCACCGCGCTGGTTTCCGACCTGGACGAGATTGCCGTGTGCAATGCCGTTCGCCTCGGCATCTTTCGGGTTTATCATCAGTTCAGGACGCCCCTCCTTCTGCCGCGAGGTCTTCGTCTCGGCAAAGCTCGAATTCAGGAAGTTGCGCGCCGGCGAGGTTGCCAACCGGAAGGGGTGTTCGGCATCGGCCACCTCAATGACGTCCACCTGGTCCGGAAAGGCCGGCAGCTCGGAATGCGGACCGAGCAGGCCTACCGATTTCGGCGGGCGGTTGGGAGCCGGCTGGTTCATCCAGTCCGGCCGGAAGCGGAACTTGCCGTCCGGATGCGCAAAACCATTGAGGTAATGGGCCTCTTCGAAGGCAGGCTGGCGGTCGAACCACTTGTGCTCGAGGAAGTGGTCGTAACCCGGCAGGCCGCTCGTCTCTAGAATACGGTCGACCATTTCCCGCGCGGTAAAGCCGAAGCCGGGCCGATCCGCGACGCCGAGGCGCTTGGCCAGTTCCTCGATGACGAAAAGGTTGGTGCGCACGGTCGGCGGCGGTTCGACCAGCTTCGGCCCGAGCAGGATATGGTTCTGCCCGCCGGCACGGTAGATGTCGTCATGTTCGACGAACATCGTGGCGGGAATGACGATGTCGGCCATCTCGGCCGTCTCGGTCATGAACTGCTCGTGCACGGCAACGAAGAGATCGTTGCGAGCGAAGCCCCGCTTCACCAGCCGCTGCTCGGGCGCGATATTTACCGGATTGGTGTTCTGGATCAGCATCGCGGTGACCGGCCCGCGATGGCGCAACGCCACGGGATCGCCGGTCAGCACGTGGCCGATCTGCGACTGGTCGAGCATGCGGATGTCGGGATCCTTCATCGACTTGCCGGTCAGTTCCGCATTGTTCATGCGGAAGATACCGCTGTTCGAGTGAAAAGCGCCGCCGCCCTCGTATTGCCACGAGCCGAGCACGGTGGCGATCGAAGCCGCGGCGTGCATGGCAACCGCGCCGTTGCGCTGGCGCGTGAAACCGTAGCCGAGGCGGAAATAGGTCTTCTTCGTCGTGCCCACCAGTCTTGCGAAAGACTCGATCTCATCGACCGAAAGGCCGGTGATCGCGGCAGCCCATTCCGGCGTCTTCGCCTTGAGGTGTTCTTCGAGGCCTGCCGGATCGTCGGCATATTTCGCCATGTAGGCCCGGTCGGCATAGCCGTCGCGGAAGGCGACGTGCATGACGGCGCAGGCGAGCGCGGCATCGGTGCCGGGCCTGACTGTCAGCGCCATGTCGGCCTGCTTCATCGTTGGATTGTCGTAGATGTCGATGACGACGATCTTGGCGCCTCGCTCCTTGCGGGACTTGATCGCATGCGTCATCACGTTGACCTGAGTGGACACGGCATTCGTGCCCCAGATGACGACGCAATCGGTGCGGCCCATTTCGCGCGGATCGGGGCCGCGGAGCGCGCCCGTCGCCATGGTGAAGCCGGTCCAGGCCGGGTTGGTGCAGATGGAATCGAAGAAACCGGAATAGCCCTTGGCATGGCGCAGGCGATCGATGCTGTCACGCTGCACCAAGCCCATCGTGCCCGCATAGTAGTAAGGCCAGATAGCCTCGCTGCCGTCCTTCGCTTCCGCCTTCACGAAGGCCTCGGCGATCTCGTCCAGAGCCTCATCCCAGGAAACCTGCTGCCAGCGCCCCTCGCCTTTCACGCCGATACGGCGCAGAGGATGCATCAGCCGGTCCGGATGATAGAGACGCTCGGCATAGCGCGCGACCTTGGCGCAGATGACGCCCGACGTATAGCTGTGATCGTTCGCGCCGCGCACCCGGCCGATACGGCCGTCTTCCGTGATGTCCACCTCCAGCGCGCAGGTGGAGGGACAGTCGTGCGGACAGACGCTGTGGCCGATCCTTGATTTGGCGTGAGTGGGGGTCGCAATGTTCATGTGATTTCTATATGCCAAGCGGCAACCGGCCAAAAGCCGGAAAAAACGCCGATCAGGCGAATTCATACAGGCATCAACGACCATGAATTACCGCCACATCTATCATGCGGGCAACTTTGCCGATGTGCTGAAACACGCCGTTCTGGCGCGCCTTATCCGCTATCTGCAGAAAAAAGATGCGGCTTTCCGTGTGCTCGATACGCATGCAGGCATCGGGCTCTACGATCTCTCCTCCGAAGAGGCGCAGAAAACCGGTGAATGGCGCGACGGCATCGGCAAGATCATGGAAGCTGAACTTGCGCCTCAGGTCGCCGGTTTGCTGGAGCCGTATCTTACGGTAATCCGCGAACTCAATCCGGATGGCGAAATCCGCTTCTATCCCGGTTCGCCGAAGCTTTCGCGCATGCTCTTCCGCCCGCAGGATCGGCTTTCGGCCATGGAACTGCATCCGGAAGACTACGCCCGCCTTCACCGGCTGTTCGAAGGCGATCACCACGCCCGCGTCACCGAACTTGACGGCTGGCTGGCGCTCGGCGCGCATCTGCCGCCGAAGGAAAAGCGCGGCCTCGTCCTCGTCGACCCGCCCTTCGAGGAAGATGGCGAATATGCCCGGCTGGTCGAAGGCCTTGTGAAGGCCTATCGCCGCTTTCCCGGCGGCACCTATTGCCTGTGGTACCCGCTGAAGAAGGCCGCGCCCATCAAAGAGTTTCACGAATCGCTGCAGGCGACTGACATTCCGAAGATGCTGTGCGCCGAACTCAGCGTGCGCAGCGACCGCGGGATTACCGGCCTCACCGGGTCCGGCCTCATCATCGTCAATCCGCCGTTCACGCTGAAGGACGAATTGCACGCGCTGCTGCCGGCGCTCAAGGACCATCTAGCGCAGGATCGCTTCGCTTCCCAACGCGCCTTCTGGCTGCGCGGCGAAGCGAAGACGACAAAGGCTGATTGACCGCTTGCCGCGCGTGCGAAATAGTCCGCGCCGCAACCGCATTCCTTAAGGTGAAAACATGAAACTTCTTTGCTCCCCAGCGTCGCCTTTTTCCAGCAAGGTGCGTATGGCCGCGCGCTATCTGGAATTGGACGTCACCGAGATCAGGGTGGATACCAATGCCGGACCGGCAATTCTCGTCGACAACAACCCGCTCGGCAAAATCCCCACGCTTCTGACCGACGACGGGCTCTCGGTCTTCGACAGCGTGGCGATCATGCATTATTTCGACCGGCTCAAGAAGGGGAAGCTCTATCCTTCCAACAACGGCAAGCGAACCCAGGCCGAGATACTGGAGTCACTCTGCGACGGGATCTGCGACAGCCTGTTGGCGATCGTCTACGAGCGGCGCTTCCGCGACGAAGAGAAAGTGCACCAGCCCTGGATCGATCGCCAGTGGAAAAAGGTCGTCAGCGGTTTGCACCACATCAGCGCGCACCCGCCGAAAATCGGCAAGAAGCCGAACGGCGGCCACTTCGCCCTTGCCGCAACGATCGGCTATCTGGGCCTGCGCTTCAAAGGGCAATGGGAAGCCGAGCACCCCGAGCTAATCGACTGGGCAAGCAAGTTCGAAAAGAAATTCCCTGCCTACGGGGAAATCAAGCCGCAGGGCTAAAACACAAAAGCCGGGCACGAGACCCGGCTTTTTCAAAGTGTCTTCGGCGGACTTAGAACTTGACGCCGATACCTACCTTGACGCTGTGTTCGTCATAGCCGCGCGAAACGCTCGTCGGACCGAGATCGAAGTCCTTGTCCTGGTAATCGCTGAAGCGATATTCGACGCGCGCGGTGATGTTGTTCGTCACCATTGCTTCGGCACCTGCGCCGACCGTGTAGCCGTAGGCCGTCTTGCTGTCGGAATCCCCAAAGCCGCTAACCTTGTTGTTCGCCGCAGCGACACCAGCCGTTGCATAGAGCAGGAACGGATTGAGGTCGTAGCCGACGCGGCCGCGAACGGAGCCGTTGAAACGATTCTTGTTGGTGACGCCGCCCGAGGTGCTGTCGAGACCCGAATAACCCAGATCAGCTTCGACACCATAGACGATCTGGCCGCTCTGCCAGTTGTAACCGGTGTAAAGCTGGCCGCCGAGCGCGTAACCGTCACTGTTGTGCGCGAAGTGGCCGACATTGTAGGTGCCCGCGCCGCCGAGATAGAAGCCTTCCCAATTGCCGGCGGGCGTGACCGGCTCATTCTGAGCAACCGGAGCTTCCGGGATCTGTTCGACCGCGTCTGCAGCATTGGCGGCGGAAACGCCGGCGATCACGAAGACGGACGCCATCAGGCTAGCAACAAATGTACGCATACTTAATTCTCCTTTCGCTCCCGCGCTCTTCGTGAACTGTCCTACATCGAAGCATTCGCGAGAAATTACTAGATGTCCCTCTCGGATCAGCCTCGAAGGTGGAGCTCAATTGCGGATTTGAAAGAGCCAAACTGTGAAATGATTGTGGCGGACACGTGGCTGAAATTCGATGTTGCTATGTCGCAACAGACTATTTATTAACCATAATCGGGCGGCTCACTAATGAATACTTATATTAGCAACTTCTTTTCTTAAATAATACATAGAATAAGCTGAAGAAACAAAGGCGGCAATCATGCCTATTTATATAATTTGTCTCGGCGACTATATAGAGCGCACTGAGATTTGCAGGACCAAAAGGCACGCTTTTGAAAGAGAAAAGACTTAAGGCGGCACTCGTAACAGGGGCGGCCAGAAGAATAGGCCGGGCGATTGTCGAGGATTTGGCGGAAAGCGGTTTTGCGCTTGCGATTCATGCCAATGGCTCCATCGGCGAGGCCGAGGCAGTTGCGGCAGAATTGCGGCAGAAGGGCCATCGGGCGATTTCGATCCGCGCCGATTTGTGCGACGTGGATGGCACCGCGCAGTTGATTAAGCGGGTGAACGCTGAGCTCGGGCCGCTCGATTTGCTGGTCAACAACGCCTCCGTCTTCCACGACGATTCGGCGCGCAGTTTCGACGCGGCAATCTGGGAAGAGCACTTCGCGCTGCATGTTCGCGCCCCCTCGATTCTCTCGGCCGAGTTTGCAGCCCAACTCCCCGAAGAGACCGACGGACTGATCGTCAATATCATCGACCAGCGCGTCTGGGCCCTGCGGCCCAGCTTCTATTCCTACACGCTATCGAAATCGGCCTTGTGGACGGCGACGCAGACCTTGGCGCAGGCGCTCGCGCCGCGCATCCGCGTCAACGCCGTTGGTCCCGGTCCCTCGATACCGAGCGAGCGGCAGTCGCAAGAAGACTTCCAAGCGCAGGTTTCAGCGCTTATCCTGAAGCGAGGGCCGAAGCTCGAGGAATTCGGCAGAACGATTCGCTTCCTCTACGATACGCCCTCGATCACCGGTCAGATGATTGCCCTCGACGGCGGCCAGCACCTTGCCTGGCAGACGCCTGATGTGGCGGAGATTACGGAATGAACGGACGGAAGCTGCCCGACGGCGGTATTCTTTATGACGAAACGGAAGACAGCGAAGACGATATCGAGGTAGAGAGCGATGCTTCCGCCTCGCCGCTTCCGACTGCGATCGACTGGAACGAAGGCGGCGGCAACGAGAGCGGACTGCGCGGCGCGGAGCTGATCGGCGAGTTCGTCAAGCGGCTGCCGAACAGCCCCGGCGTCTACCGCATGTTCAATGCCGACGGCGATGTGCTTTATGTCGGCAAAGCCCGCAGCCTCAAGAAGCGCGTCGGCAATTATGCGATGGGCCGTGTCCATTCCAATCGGCTGGCGCAGATGGTGCGGCTGACGGCGCATATGGAATTCGTGACGACGCGCACGGAGACGGAAGCGCTGCTTCTGGAAGCGAATCTTATCAAGCGTTTGCGGCCGCGCTTTAACGTCTTGCTGCGCGACGACAAGTCCTTTCCTTATATTCTCATTACCGGCGATCATCGCGCCCCGGCGATCTTCAAGCATCGCGGCGCCCGCGCCCGCAAGGGCGACTATTTCGGTCCCTTCGCCTCTGCCGGCGCAGTGGGCCGCACGATCAACTCGCTGCAGCGCGCCTTTCTCATCCGCACCTGCACGGACAGCGTCTTCGAGACGCGCACGCGCCCCTGCCTGCTTTACCAGATCAAGCGTTGTTCAGGCCCCTGCACCCATGAGGTCAGCGACGAGGGATATGCGGAGCTGGTACAGGAGGCGAAAGACTTCCTTTCCGGCAAGAGCCAGAAGGTGAAGGCGCAAATGGCAAAGGCCATGAACGCCGCTGCCGAGGACCTCGATTTCGAGCGTGCCGCGATCTATCGCGACCGCCTTGCGGCACTCTCGCATGTCCAGAGCCATCAAGGCATCAATCCGGCGGGCGTCGAGGAGGCGGACGTCTTCGCCATCCATCACGAAGGCGGGGTTTCCTGCATCCAGGTCTTCTTCTTCCGCACCGGGCAGAACTGGGGCAACCGTGCCTATTTCCCGAAGGCCGATCCGCAGCTTTCAAGCGCGGAGGTTCTCAGTGCCTTCCTTGCTCAGTTTTATGACGACAAGCCGGTGCCGAAGCAGATCATGCTCTCGGAAACGGTCGAGGAAATGGAATTGCTGGCGGCAGCGCTTGGCGAAAAGGCGGGGCATAAAGTCTCGATCCTTGTGCCCCGGCGAGGCGAAAAACGCGATCTAGTCGATCACGTTGTTGCCAACGCCCGCGAGGCGCATGGCCGCAAACTGGCGGAGACCGCTTCGCAATCCCGGCTGCTCGGAGGCTTCAAGGCCACCTTCAACCTTGCCTATGTGCCGCAGCGGATCGAGATCTACGACAACTCGCACATCATGGGCACGAATGCAGTTGGCGGCATGGTCGTCGCAGGGCCGGAAGGCTTCGTGAAGAGCCAGTATCGCAAGTTCAACATCAAATCGACCGACATCACGCCGGGAGACGATTTCGGCATGATGCGCGAGGTGATGACGCGGCGCTTCTCACGGCTGATCAAGGAAGAAGGCATTCCCGACCGGACGCAAGCCGTCTCAGGCACGGAGGCTGCGGACATGCCCTTCCCGGCCTGGCCGGACGTCATCCTCATCGACGGCGGGCAAGGGCAAATGACGGCGGTGCGCGCAATCCTCGATGAGCTCGGCATCACCGATAGCGTGACGGCCATCGGCGTCGCCAAGGGCGTCGACCGCGAGGCGGGGCGTGAGCGGTTCTTTCCGCCGGGAGGCGAAAGCTTCACGCTGCCACCGCGCGATCCCGTGCTTTATTTCATCCAGCGCATGCGAGACGAGGCTCACCGCTTTGCAATCGGCTCGCATCGCGCGCGTCGCAAGAAGGAAATGATCAAGAACCCGCTCGACGAGATCGGTGGCATCGGACCGTCGCGCAAGCGGGCGCTGCTTCAGCACTTCGGTACCGCGAAGGCCGTCTCGCGCGCAGCACTTTCCGATCTCATGGCGGTCGACGGCATTTCCGAAACGGTCGCAAAGCAGGTCTATAACCATTTTCATGATGATGCCGCGAAATAGGCGGCTGCGGTCGCAAATTCCACGCAAATGCGGCGGAAAAGCAGAAAGAATGTTGACGATCTGCCCTCCGCACCCTCATCTACGGGCGTATAAATTCAGAGAACGGTTTCATGGCTTCGCGCGCATATAGCATCCCCAATTTGCTCACCTATGGCCGCATTCTCGCGGTGCCGTTGATCGTCCTGTGCTTCTTTATCGAGGGGCGACTCGCGATCAGCAACACGGCACGATGGGTTGCGCTTTGGATCTTCATCATCGCCTCCCTTACTGATTTCCTGGACGGCTATCTGGCGCGCATCTGGAACCAGACCTCGAATATCGGCCGCATGCTGGACCCGATCGCAGACAAGCTTCTGGTCGCCTCCATCCTGCTGTTGGTCGCGGCGGATCAGACGATCGCCGGCTGGTCGATCTGGGCGGCAATCACCATCCTCTGCCGCGAAATCCTCGTTTCGGGGCTGCGCGAATATCTCGCCGCCCTCAAGGTCAGCGTTCCCGTTACGCGGATCGCCAAATGGAAGACGACGGTACAGTTGGTGGCGATCGCGTTTCTGCTCGCAGGGCCTGCGGGCGACGAGATATTCCCCTTTACCACCCAGACCGGCATTGGCCTTCTGTGGATCGCCGCCCTACTGACGATCTATACCGGCTATGACTATTTCCGCGCCGGTCTCAAGCATATCGTGGATAATGAATGATGACGCGTATCGTCTATTTCGCCTGGGTGCGGGAACGGATCGGCAAGAGCGAGGAAGATATCGCGCTTCCGTCTTCCATCATCACCGTTGCCGATCTTCTCAATCATTTGAAGACGCTGGGCGAAGAATATGAGACGGCGCTTCAGCATGAGAATGTCATTCGCGTTGCGCTCGATCAGGAACATGTCGACCATGACGAACCGATTGGTGACGCCCGGGAGATCGGCATATTTCCGCCGATGACGGGGGGGTGATCGGCGCTCCCGCCCCCTCATCCGGCTGCCGCCACCTTCTCCCCGAGGGGAGAAGGGATATGCCGCGCCGTATCTATTCCACCTTCTCCCCTCGGGGAGAAGGTGCCCGGAGGGCGGATGAGGGGGCCGCGAACGGCACCGCCATTCTCCGGCCACAGAGGCGGCTGCCATGACCATCACGCCCACCATCCGCGTCCAACGCGAAGACTTCGATCTGCAGACGGAGATCGACCGGCTCACCAAGGGCAGGTCCGGCATCGGCGCGGTCGTGACCTTTTCCGGCCTTTGCCGCGACGAAGGCGGCAAACTCGCCGCACTCGAACTCGAGCATTATCCGGGCATGGCCGAGGCGGAGATGAGCCGTATCGCCAGCTTGGCGGTCGACCGTTTCAACCTGCTTGGCCTCACCGCGATCCACCGCTTCGGAAAAATCGCGCCCGGAGAGAATATCGTGCTGGTGATTGCTGCCGCGCCCCACAGGCAGGCGGCATTCGACGGCGCCAACTTCGTCATGGACTACCTGAAGACCTCCGCGCCCTTCTGGAAAAAAGAGCATGGCACGGACGGCGCGGCAGGCGGCTGGGTCGCCGCCAAGGATGCGGACGATACCGCGCGCGACAAGTGGAAATGACTAATTAGGGAATCGCGCGCTCCCGTCTGCTCAGCACCAGCAGGAAGACGAGCAGCGAGAAGATGACGAAATCCCGCCAGAGATAGGGGCCGTAAGCCGTCCACAGGGTTTCGGCAAGACCGATGCCCGCCGCGCCGCCTGCGGATTTCAGGGGATCCGAATAGCCGCCGGCTGCGGCGATCAGCAGGATCTTGAGGCCGAACAGCAGGCCGGCGCCGAAATTCATCGAACCGTAGTAGAAGGTCGTCAGGATGCCGCAGCATGTCGCGAAGAAGACGGCGGCGACATAGGCAACCAGAAAGACGCGGCTTGCGCTGATGCCGCAGAGTTCGGCGGCCAGAGGATCGTCCGTCACCGCACGCCAGATGCGCCCCCAGGCGCTACGCCTGAGGACAAGAGTGCCGATGGCGATCAAAGAGCACATCAAGCCCGTGTTGATGAGCTGGATATAGGTCAGCGTCACCTTGAACGCCGCGTCACTCCAGAAAACCACGGTGCCGTTGAGAAACGGCGACAGCCAGAGTTCGCGCGTGTCCGACGCCAGGCGCGCGGTCTCCATGAGCAGGATCGTCACGCCAAGAGCCGCGACGATAACCGCATTCGGCGAGCGGCCCACCAGCGGCCGCATCACCGAGCGGCCGATCCACAGGCCAGCAGCCAGCGAATAGACGAACGACATGAGGGCGCCGATCGCAAGCGACGCGGGCAGGACGAGCCAGAGGCGGTTATAGGCGAAATCGGTAAAGAGTAGCAGGATCTGTCCCGCAAAGGCAAAGACCGCACCATAGGTAATGTCGGCGCGCTTGGTAACGCCAAAGGCAAGCGCATAGCCGAAAGCAAGCGCGGCATAAAGCGCTGCCAACGGCACCGCGTTTGCCAATTGCTGCAGGAGATAGCCCATCAACGAACTCCGGATCGCTTGCAAAATAATAACTAGCAAAAATCGTTTTACCAGTTATATTTTCTCCATGAGCTTTACCTGGACTGCACATCGTTTTTCCGGCGGCGCACTAGCGCTGGACGTGGCCAACAGCGTCATTCTGCGGCATGATGAAGGGCGCAGCATCGACCGCTTTGCAACGGATGAACAACTGGAGCGTTTTCCGGAAGCGGCTGCAGAATTCTGCGCCGAGCGCGACCTCTTCGGCGAGGTGCTGCCGGTAGCGCCGGAGAACAGGCCCGGTTTCATTGCCCTGCGCGAAGCGACGGACCGCTATTTCCGGCAGCGCGTCGTGAACGGCAACGACGATGGCCTTCTTGCAGAGCTGCTTGAGAAACTTGCCGAGACGCTGCGAAATGCACGGCCGAACGGGCTCGATGCCGCCACTGCGCATTCGGTCCTTCGGCTGATAGCGATGCCCGATCCGGAGCGCATGAAGATTTGCCGCAATTGCGGCTGGCTGTTCATCGATCGCAGCAAGAACAAAAGCCGCGCCTGGTGCGACATGACCGTCTGCGGCAACCGCGCCAAGGCGAACAGGTATTACCGCAAAAAGAAGGAGGACGCCCCATGAAGGCGAAAGCGAAGACGATCGCGGCTCTGATGGCGGGCATGGCGCTGCTCGCCGCCTGCACGCGCGAAGTGGAAAAGATGGTCGAGGTGAGCGGTCGTATCTTCGTATTCAACTATCGCGTCGCAAGCGCCACCTATCTTGTCACATTGCGCAAGACCTCGCCGATCCCCGAGGGCGCCGTGGCGGTTGCCGAATTCGAGAACCCGGCGGGCGGCGATCCAATCGTGATCAGGGAGAAGATCTTTCCGGCATGGGACAAGATCACGCTCCAGAGCCCGAATATCCACTGCGTCCGCAAGGACCGCCCCTATTCCGTGCAAATCCGGTTGGTGGATGCAGAGGGCCAGACGCTGCAGGAATTGAAGACGCAACTGGTTTCGGATGTCGATCAATCGATCCTGCCAAGCAAGCCGCTGGTCGTAGGGCCGCTCTATACGCAGAACCCGGATGTCTTCAAGCCGGATGGAACAGCCGACTTCAGCAATACGGACAAGTGCCCTGCGGCATAACGAAAAAGCCGGAGCGAAGCCCCGGCTTTCAGAGTCATTTCAGAGGTTTCAGCCTCTCGGCTGAAAATCCGATTCAGCCGACGATTTCCGTGTCGGAGAACCAGTACTTGATTTCCTGGACAGCCGTTTCCGGAGCGTCGGAGCCGTGAACGGAGTTTTCGCCGATCGAAAGAGCGTGGACCTTGCGGATCGTGCCTTCGTCGGCGTTTGCCGGGTTCGTTGCGCCCATGATTTCGCGGTTCTTGACGATGGCGTTCTCGCCTTCGAGAACCTGAACGACCGTCGGGCCCGAGGTCATGGTCTCAACGAGTTCGCCGAAGAACGGACGCTCCTTGTGAACGGCGTAGAAGCCTTCAGCTTCGCGCTTGCTCATCCAGACGCGCTTGGAGGCGATGACGCTCAGGCCGGCATCTTCCAGCATCTTGGTGATGGCACCCGTCAGGTTGCGCTTCGTTGCATCCGGCTTGATCATCGAAAAGGTGCGTTCAATCGCCATTGGGGTCAAATCCTCTGTTTCTCGGAGAAAAGTGGGCGGTCTTTACCCGCCCCCAGCCCCGAAAACAAGGGGCAAGCGCCAATTTCACGCCGCTGTCACAGTGCGTCCCCTGCCCTCATGCAGGTCAAGACCGCGCTCGAACCAGCCCATAACCGGGTCATCGGCTGATAGCATCGACAGCCGGGTTGTGACCTGCCTTTCGCGAAGAGTTTGGATCGCATTTCACAACAGATTGTCGCGACGATCAAAATCAGGAATACCCATGGCCGTCATCATTTAGAGCATGGCCGCTTCAAGGTTGTATTAACTGTACTTCAGCACCTCATAATAAGTCCACCCAATACTGCTGAAAATTCAAGCTATTTTAAAATCTTTGAATGCATAACGCCACAACAGCCGCGGCCGGACAGGGCTGACGCAGCGAGGGACGGTTATGCAGAATGCAACCAGAAACGCAGTGCAGAACGAGGGCGCACGCCCCGCTCCTGCCACTGAGGCGCAAAAAATCGCGCAGCATATGGCGCGGCTTAACATCGCGAGCCTGCCGCGAAATTACGAACTTTTCTATGAAGCGGTCGCCGGTCACAATGCAGCGCTCGCCAGCGACATTGCCGCGCTCGGTTCCCATCCGCAGCAGGCGAAGCTCGATGCGCTCGGCCTGCAACATCGTCTCGTCAGCCATTGCGGGATTGCCGCAGAAGCCGCCGGCAGCGAAGCGGGCAAGCTTCTGCTCGAAGCCGCAGAACATCTTTCCGAAAGCCTCCAGCAGAAACGCTCCTTTTCACGCGCCGCTGAAGCCCTGCTGCAGTCGATTTCCGGCAGTGGCGACCGGGGCATCGGATCTCTTATAAGCGAGATGGAATATCTCGCGGCCTCGCTTAAGAGCGTCCTTTCCTCCGAAACCGAACTCGAAGCAAAGCTGAAAGCCGCCGCCGAGCGGATCGAGACGCTGGAGCGCGGAATGGCCGCCGCGCAATCGGCATCGGTGACCGATGCGCTAACCGGCCTGCCAAACCGCATCGCGCTGACCAAGGCAATCAACGAACTTTACGAGCGCGAGGAAGGTGCGGCGGGCAGTGCTTTGATCATGGTCGATATCGACGATTTCAAGCAAGTGAACCAGAAATACGGCCTGCCGGCCGGGAACAAGCTGATCAAGAAGCTCGGCGGCCTCTTCCGCAAGTCCATCAAGAAGAACGATCTCGTCTCGCGCATCGAAGGCGACGAGTTCGGCTTCCTCTTTGCCAATGTCGGCATGCGCGATGCCGTGGCGATTGCCGAGCGACTGCGCAATTCGGTGGAAGACAACATGGTCTTCGCGACTTCCGAAGGTGGGCCGGGCAAGCTTACCATTTCGCTTGGCATCGCGCTGAGTTCCGATGCGGCGACGCCGGCACAGCTTCAGGCCAATGCCCGCGTCGCTCTTCTTGCCGCCCAGTCCAACCGCCGCCAGCCGGTGCAGGCTTTTGGGCGCTAGCCTTCGTCCGAGCGCTCTTGCCTTGATCGCGCGTTTCGGCCAAAACGCCGCGCATGATCACGATTACCGATATCTCTGCGCGCATAGCCGGGCGCCTTCTCCTCGACAATGCCAGCGTAACGCTCCCGGCGGGAACGAAGGCTGGCCTTGTGGGGCGCAACGGCGCGGGCAAATCCACGCTCTTCAGGATCATCACCGGCGATCTCGGTGCGGAGTCCGGCTCGGTTTCCATTCCGAAGAATGCCCGCATCGGCCAGGTGGCGCAGGAAGCTCCGGGCACGGAGGATTCGCTGATCGAAATCGTGCTCTCCGCCGATCGGGAGCGCGCCGCGCTGCTTGCCGAATCCGACACGGCGACCGATCCGCACCGTATCGCGGAAATCCAGATGCGCTTGGTCGATATCGACGCACATTCGGCCGAGGCGCGGGCCGCGAGCATTCTCGCGGGTCTCGGTTTCGACCGGGACGCCCAGCAGCGGCCGGCGTCCTCCTTTTCCGGCGGCTGGCGCATGCGCGTGGCTCTGGCATCGGTGCTGTTTGCCGAGCCGGACCTGCTGCTCCTCGACGAGCCGACAAACTATCTCGATCTCGAAGGCACGCTCTGGCTGGAAGACTATGTGCGGCGCTACCCGCACACCGTCATCGTCATCAGCCACGACCGCGACCTTTTGAACAACGCCGTCAATTCGATCATCCACCTCGACCAGAAGAAACTGACCTTCTATCGCGGTGGCTACGACCAGTTCGAGCGCCAGAAGGCCGAGGCCGACGAACTGCAGATGAAGGCTAAGGCCAAGAACGAGGCGGCGCGCAAACACCTGCAGAGCTTCATCGACCGTTTCAAGGCCAAGGCGTCCAAGGCACGCCAGGCGCAGAGCCGCGTCAAGGCGCTCGAGCGCATGGGCACCGTCGCTGCGGTGATCGAAGATCACGTGCAGCCGATCACTTTCCCCGAGCCGGAAAAACAGCCCGCCTCGCCGATCGTGGCGATCCAGGGCGGCGCGGTCGGCTACGAGCCCGGCAAGCCGATCCTCAAGAGCATCAGTCTTCGGATCGACAACGACGATCGCATCGCGCTGCTCGGCTCCAACGGCAACGGCAAATCAACCTTCGCGAAATTCATCGCCGGCCGGCTCTTGGCCGAAAGAGGCGAAATCAAACTCGCGCCGAACCTGAAGATCGGCTTCTTCGCGCAGCACCAGCTCGACGACCTCGTCCCGGCCGAGACGCCCGTCGAGCATGTGCGCCGGCTGATGCCGACCGAACCCGAGGCAAAGGTGCGTGCCCGCGTCGCGCAGATGGGACTTGCGACGGAAAAGATGTCGACCGCTGCCAAGGATCTTTCCGGTGGCGAGAAGGCGCGTCTGCTGATGGGCCTTGCCGCCTTCCATGCGCCGAACCTTCTGATCCTCGACGAGCCCACCAACCACCTCGACATCGACAGCCGCCGGGCGCTGATCGAGGCCCTCAACGACTACGAGGGCGCCGTCATTCTCATCTCGCATGACCGCCATCTCATCGAGGCGACAGTCGATCGCCTCTGGCTGGTCAACAACGGCACGGTTTCGAATTTCGAAGGCGACTTGGAAGACTATCGCAACATCGTCGTTTCCTCTGGCAAGAAGAAGGACGAAAAGCCCGAGCCGGGTGAAGAAGCTTCCTCCAAGGCCGATCAGCGCAAGGCGAATGCCGGCAAGCGCGCCTCGCTTGCGCCCCTCAAGAAGAAGATCAACGAAATCGAATCCTTGACGGCAAAGCTCGAGAAACAGATTCAAGCCCTCGATGCGGAGCTTGCCGATCCGGCCCTCTACGAAAAGACGCCGGCGAAGGCGACGGAGAAGGCCAGGCAGCGCGCCGAGGCGGCATCGAAGCTCACAACGGCCGAGGAACAGTGGCTCGAGCTTTCGGCCGAATACGAGGACGCCATGGCGGGCTAGCCAGCCCGTTTGCCTACGAAATATCCCAACTGGTCGAAGCAACGTCGTTCAAGACGTGACAACGCGGCTTGCCCGGCGGTAACATTCTGATAAAACACCGCGCAATAAATCATACTTTTGAGCGAAACACCGAACGCGAGCTTTATCCCATGTCACCCATCAATCTCGCCATCGTCGGCGTCGGCAAGATCGTCCGCGACCAGCACCTTCCCTCGATCGCCAAGAACCCCGACTTCAAGCTCATCGCGACGGCGAGCCGCCATGGCACGGTCGAAGGTATCCCAAGCTTCACCAGCATCGAGGCCATGCTGGACGCCGTGCCGGCGATCGACGCCGTATCGCTGTGCATGCCACCGCAGTATCGATACGAGGCCGCCCACAAGGCGCTTTCCGCTGGCAAGCATGTCTTCCTCGAAAAGCCGCCGGGGGCCACATTGAGCGAGGTCGCCGACCTCGAAGCGCTGGCAGCCCAAAAGGGTCTTTCGCTTTTTGCAAGCTGGCACTCGCGCTACGCCGCCGCTGTCGAAGCTGCAAAAGCCTTCCTGGCGTCGACGACGATCAAAAGCGTCCACGTCATCTGGAAAGAGGACGTGCGCCACTGGCATCCGAACCAGGATTGGATCTGGCAGGCAGGCGGCCTCGGCGTTTTCGATCCCGGCATCAATGCGCTGTCGATCGTCACCCATATCCTGCCAAAGGCGATCTTCCTGACAGGCGCGACACTGGAATTCCCGGAAAACCGAGACGCGCCGATTGCCGCCGATCTGCACTTCAAGAACGCCGATGATGTCCCTGTTCGCGCCGAATTCGACTGGCGCCAGACCGGCAAGCAGAGCTGGGATATCATTGCTGAGACGGCAGCCGGAACGATGGAGCTTGCGGAAGGCGGCTCGAAGCTTTCCGTCAATGGCGAGCTGAAATTCTCCGCTCCGGAAGAGGAATATCCTCAGCTCTACCGGCGCTTTGCGGAAATCGTCAAGGCGGGCAAATCCGACGTCGATCTCGCGCCGCTCCGCCATGTCGCCGACGCCTTCATGCTCGGCAAGCGCAAATTCGTGGAAGCATTCCACGACTGAGCCTAAAAAGGCGGCGATCAAATGATGAGTCAGGAGGGTGGACATGGCCGAGAACAAACCGGAGATGACCGCCCTCCTCAAGGAAGTCGCCGAGAGCCCGAAGCGCGACAACAGCGCCTACCACGCAGCGATGGCCGAAGCCCGCCAGGCATTTGAGACGGCCGAGGGCGCGCTCGGCGGTCGCGTCAAGGTGAAGACCAAAGCCAAGCTGAAACGCAATGGCGATTATGTCGTGAAGTGGACGTTCAAGCGCGCCGACTGACATTTGAGCGGACGGTCAGGCAACAAAGATCGGCCCGCAGGCTCAGGCCTTCTTCTCCCAGCGTCCCTCGGGGGTCTGCTGCCAATAGGTGAGGTTGTGCCCCTCGCCTTTTAACTTCTTCCATTGGGCGCGAGCGCCTTCGAGCTGTTCCTGGTCATATCCATCGAACATGAAGACGATGCGGTCATAGGCATCGACCGGCGGCGGCTCGGCGCCGTCGACAATAAAACGCACGGTCGCGGCATTGGCATTTCCGGCGGATGCCGTGAGCAGCACCGGCTGGTCTTCGGCAAGTTCGGCCTCGTCCGTGCCGTGCGGCAGAAAGCTGTCTTCACGGAAAGTCCAGAGATGCGCGTCAAGCGCATCCCTTCGAGCCGCTTCCTGCACCTGGATCGCAACACGCCAGCCCCGCTCGACGCTCTTGTCGACGAGCGGGGGCAGCGCGTCCTCCAACTTGGATTCGGTCAGGTGATAGAACAGGACTTCCGTCATCTCGGCGATCAGGCTTCGTAACTGTCGCGTACCAAGCGGTCCAGCAGGCGAACGCCGAAGCCGGAGGCCCAGGACTGGTTGATCTCATCCTGAGGCGATCCGATTGCGGTGCCGGCGATATCGAGATGTGCCCAGGGCGTCTCCTGCACGAAGCGCTTGAGGAAGTGCGCAGCCGTGATCGAACCCGCGTAACGGCCGCCGGTGTTCTTCATGTCGGCGAATTTGCTGTCGATCATCTTGTCGTATTCCTTGCCGAGCGGCATGCGCCAGACCCTCTCGCTTGTGGAGGTGCCGGCCGCCGTCAGCTGCCCGGCCAGGTCATCGTCGTTCGAGAACAGACCGGCATGGACATTGCCGAGCGCTACCATGATCGCACCCGTCAGCGTCGCAAGGTTGATCATGAACTTCGGCTTGAAGCGGTCGTTGCAATACCAAAGCGCGTCGCAGAGCACGAGACGGCCTTCGGCGTCGGTATTGATGACCTCGATCGTCTGGCCCGACATCGAAGTGACGATATCCCCCGGGCGCTGAGCATTGCCGTCCGGCATGTTTTCGACGAGACCGATGATGCCGACGGCGTTGACAGCAGCCTTGCGGGCGGCAAGCACATGCATGAGACCCGTGACGGCGGCAGCACCACCCATATCGCCCTTCATGTCTTCCATGCCTGCCGCCGGCTTGATGGAGATGCCACCGGTATCGAAGACGACCCCCTTGCCGATGAAGGCGACCGGCTTGTCCTTGGCCTTGCCACCCTTCCACTGCATGACGGCGAGGCGCGGCGGGCGGGCGGAACCCTGAGCGACGCCGAGCAACGCACCCATCCCGAGACGCTTCATTTCGCGCTCGGTCAGGATTTCGACCTCAACGCCGAGCTTTTCGAGCTCCTTTGCCCTTGCCGCGAACTCGACCGGGCCGAGGACATTTGGGGGTTCGTTGACGAGATCGCGGGCGAGGTTGACGCCATCGGCGACAACCTCGGAATCTGCAAAGGCCTTCTTCGCACCGCCCGCGTCATTGGTAACGATCGTTACCTTGACTGTCTTGCCGTTTGCCGCGTCGTCGTCATCGCCCTTCTTCGTCTTGTAATTGTCAAAATTGTAGGCCCGCAGCAGCATTCCGAGCGCGAAATCCGCAGCAGTCTTTCCGTCGACGGTAACGCCTGGGGCATCAACGAAGATGGTTGCCTTATCAACACCCTTGACCTTCGAGGCAGCCGTGCCGCCTGCCTTCAGCCAGTCATGAGCCGCAAGCTCTGCGGCCTTGCCGAGACCGACGACGACGATGCGATCGGCGTGAGAGCCTTCAGGGGCGACAAGATCAAGCGCGCTCATCGATTTGGCGGCGAATTTCGCAATTTTCGCAGCCTTGGCAATGATGCCCGCCGGGTCGGCAATTTCAGCTCCCGCCGCCAAATCGGACTCGCTGGCTTTCAAAAGAATTGTCAATCCGCCGCGGATCTGCGCCGACTTTGAAAATGAAATATCGAATTTGGCTGACATGTTTTCTCCATTCGGATTCTTCAGAATCCTATCCGGCGCGATAATTTCGGGTTTTAGCGCCTAAAACAAGGCTTGATCACGAGGCATGGACAAATCCGCTGTGCCGAGTCAAAAAGCCAGCGCCTCGATGCAGCGCAGCAAAACATGAAAAGAAGTCCAACGTGAAGTCCGCTACCGAGAACCAGCTATTAAGGCCCAAGATTCGCCTTCCCAGGACGGCGGCCGGTAGTTTCGTCGCCCTCTTCTCTCTCTGGTGGGTGCTGCTTGTCGTATTCCATGCCTTCCCGCAGATCGACATCGCCGCGTCCCGGTATTTCTTCGTTGTTGACACCTGCAAGAGCTCCAATGTCGCCGCGCAGATCTGCGGGCACTTCCCCTCCCGTCAGACGGCATTTCTGGATATCCTCAGAACAATCTTCTTCCGGCTGCCGTATGTCGTCGCGATCGGGATGCTCATCATGCTGATTGCATGTTACGGACATCATGGCGCGACGTTCAACGCGCTTCGGGCTCGGAACCTCAAAATCGCTCTGACGTCTCTGCTGTTGGGGCCGGGCCTGATCGTGAACCTCATACTCAAGGAGCATTCGGGCCGGCCGAGGCCTATCAGCACACTCGACTTCGGCGGCACACTCGATTTCATGCAGGCCGGATCCTTTGCCGGAAAATGCCTGTCGAACTGCTCGTTTGTCTCCGGAGAGGCCGCGAGCGCCGGCTGGCTCCTCTGCCTCCTCGTGCTGATACCGCAGCCGGCACGCACCGGGCTGTTTCTGCCGATTTTGGCAATCTCGATTCTCACGCCGCTGATGCGGCTGGCCTTCGGCGCGCACTTCCTTTCCGATGTCGTGCTCGGTTGGCTGCTGGCTGTGGTTGTTTTCGCTGGCGTCTTTGCGCTAGCCGATTCATCACACCGCGCAAAAAATTCTGAAATTTGAATGAAATTATGACGGCTGGTTGTCGCAAAAGCGCGGCAAAGAGCTTAGATGGTTCCAGCTGCGGTGCGTCCGCATCGCTTGTGTGTTCAAGGGCCGGCATGAAACTACTAGAGATCTACATATTGCGGCGCGTCGGCCAGATGTTCCTCGTAGCGCTCCTTCCTGTACTCGCTATCATCTGGACCACCCAAGTGCTGCAACGCATCAACCTGGTCACAGATAGCGGCCAGTCGATCGGCTCGTTCGCCATGCTTGCGACATTCATCCTGCCGTCGATCATTCCCATCGTGCTGCCGTTCGCCGTCGTGATCGGCGTCACACAAACGCTGACGACGATGAACAATGATTCGGAACTGGCCGTCATCGATGCGGCCGGCGCCAAGAGGGACGTGATCATCCGCCCGATCCTCGTGCTCGCGGCGCTCATCAGCGTGTTCTCCTTCCTGGTCGACAACGTCGTTGAACCGAAAGCAAAGACCGCCGGACGCCAGATGATTGCAGCGGCCTACGCCGATCTTCTGTCCACCGTCATGGAAGAGAAGAACTTCCGCAAGATCGATGATGGGCTGTATGTCCAGATTTCGGAGCGGCTGGCTGGCCGCGTCCTGAAGGGCCTGTTCGTCGTCGACGAGCGCGATCCTACCGCCGATATGATTTACTATGCACGTGAAGGTGCCGTCGACGAGAAGGGCACCTCGCTCATCATGCGTGACGGCGAGGTTCAGCGCAAACCCCACGACGGCAATGTCTCGATCATCAGATTCGACTCATACTCCTTCGATCTGTCCGATCTGACCGAGAACCGCGGCCAGGCAACGCTGCGCGCCAGCGACCGCGACCTGGCTTTCCTGCTCAATCCGGATCCGACGGACAAAGACTATATTTCGAAGCCAGGAACATACAGCGCCGAACTCCACCGGCGGCTTACCGATTGGATTCTGCCTTTTGTCTTCGCGCTTATTTCACTGGCGATTGCGGGCGACGCACGGTCGCATCGCGAGGCGCGGCTGCATCCGATGGTAACGGCGCTTACTTTCGCCTTTGCACTGCGCTGGGCCTCCTTCTACGCGGCGAACCAGATTGACACCGATCCCTCTTATATCGGCGTTCTGTATGCGATTCCGATCGTGAGCGCCGTCTTAGCAATCCTCTCGTTCAACCTGCACAAGCGTCTTTCCGTTCCAGCCGCGGTGAGCGAGCGCGCGGCCAGCATCTGGCAGAAGATCGAACGGCTGCTGCCGTCCGCGGCTCAAGGCAAGACACCCGGAGGGCGTTCATGATTTTCGGCACTCTGGGGCGCTATTTCTTGCGCCGGTATCTTGCGATTACGATCTGGTTCTTCCTGGGCGTGATCTCGATCGTCTTCCTCATTGATTTCAGCGAAACGGCGGGACGAATGTCGGGCTTGCCCGGCTATACCGTCACCGGCGGCCTGCTGATGACTGCGGTCCGCTTGCCGCTCATCATCCAGCAGACGGTTCCATTCATTGCGCTTTTCGTCGGAATGACGGTCCTGATCGGCTTAAACCGCAAGTATGAGCTGGTGGTGGCGCGGGCGGCCGGCATTTCGGTTTGGCAGTTCATGTCTCCGTTCGTGCTTGGCGCCTTCCTCCTCGGCGTCCTGACGATGACGGTCATCAACCCGCTGGCGGCCTGGGGACAGCGGCAGGCGGCTTTGGTCGAAACCGACTGGCGCGGCCAGGAAAAAGCCTCGAGCAGCAAACCGCAGATCCCATGGCTCCGCCAGATCAGCGGAAAGGATGACGTCATCATCGGAGCGCGCACGATTCAAGAGAACGGAACGCTGCTGATCGATGCGGTTTTGATCCACTTCGATTCGAGCGGACATGTCATCCTGCGCCAGGATGCAGCATCGGCGAAATTGGAAAATGGTTACTGGCTTCTTAAGAACGTTGTCGAACGCCGGCCGGGCGAAATCGCCCTTCGCAAGGAAACCGTCGAACTTCGCACCAATTTGAAGCAGGATTTCGTTCGGGAACGCCTGACGGCGCCTGAAACCATTGCTTTTTTTGATCTTTCCCATCGAATCGCAATCGCCAAATCCTTTGGCATACCGACGAAGGCGCTGGAGACGCAATTCCACTCATTGTTGTCCCAACCGTTGCTGCTTGTCGCGATGACTCTCATTGCTGCAACAGTGTCTCTAAAATTTAGCCGGTTCAACCAGTCGAGGTCGGTGATTCTGGGTGGAATCCTTTCAGGCTTCGTGCTTTATGTGGTCACGGCGCTTGTTAGAGCGTTTGGAAGCAGCGGAGTCGTGCCGCCTTTCGTGGCGGCTTGGATTCCTGTAGTCGTCGCGTTGGCTCTCGGCGCAACGATTCTGCTTCATCAGGAGGACGGCTAGTGGCGGCAGGCGACCGCAAGACTTTTAGTAAACAGATGGTTGCCCTGCTGGCCGGGGCGACTCTGGTTAGCTATTCGGGAACCATTCCTGCCGCCTTCGCGCAACAGAGCACGACGGTGGGAAGGCTGCAGCCGAAGATCGATCCCAACGCGAAAATGATCCTTTCGGCGAATGAGCTGGTCTACAACAGAGACCAGCAGATCGTTTCGGCCGTCGGAGGCGTGCAGATCAATTACGCCGGCTACAAAATGGTGGCCCAGCGCGTGGAATACAACCAGCAGACGCGCCGGATGATGGCGATCGGCAATGTCGAGCTGATCAGCCCCGATGGCAACCGCATGTATTCCGACAAGATCGACGTGACAGACGACTTTGCCCAAGGCTTCGTCAGCGCGCTGCGCATCGAGACCACGGACAATACGCGCATCGCGGCCGAAAGCGGCCAGCGCGTCGACGACAATTTGATGATCCTCAACAAGGGCGTCTATACGGCGTGCCTTCCCTGCGCCGAACACCCCGAGCGGCCACCTTTCTGGCAGGTAAAGGCCGAGCGCGTTATTCAGAACGGCGAGAAGCATACGATCCGCCTGGAAAAAGCGCGCTTCGAACTGCTTGGCAAGCCAATCGCTTTCCTTCCGTGGATCGAGGTTCCGGACCAGACCGTGAAGCGGAAGTCGGGATTCCTGTTCCCGACCTTCAGTACGTCGCAGAATCTCGGATTCGGCGTTACCGTCCCGTATTATTACGTCTTCTCGCCGAGCGCGGACGTCACGGTTAACGGCACCGGCTATACGACCCAGGGCTTCCTTCTGGACGCCGAGTTCCGTCAGCGGTTTGAAAATGGCACGCACACGCTGCGCGTTGCCGGGATAGACCAACTGAGCCCGCAAACCTTTACTGAGGGCACAAGCGACCACGAGGCCGATGGCCGCGCAATGATCGGGTCTCAGGCAGAGTTCAAGATCAATCCCCGCTGGACGTTCGGCTGGGATGTCATGGCGCAGACCGACAACAACTTCTCGCGTACCTATAAGCTCCAAGGCTTCGATGAAACGACCCACACCAACCAGGTTTACCTGACAGGTCTCGGCAAGCGGAATTATTTCGACATCCGCTCGTTCTACTTCGATGTGCAGGATGCCGATCCGGACAGCGAGGAAGAAAAGCAGCAGGCGATCGTCTATCCGGTGATCGACTATCACGCGGTCGCTCCGCAGCCGCTCGCGGGTGGCGAACTTTCGCTCGACGTCAACTTCACGAATATATCGCGCACGCACGACAGCTTTTTCGACAACCCTGTGGGCGAAAACCGCTTCCCGGGGCTCAAGGGCCAGACGTCCCGCTTGACCGGCGAATTGGAATGGAAGCGCACTTTCGTGACACCTCAGGGCGTCCTTCTTACGCCTCTCGTTGCAGCACGAGGCGACGCGCTCGCGCTCAACATGGACGATCCCAATTCTCTTGCCCCTTACGATGGCAATTTCGACGATGGCGACGCTGCAACGCGCGGGATGATCACTGCCGGCCTGGAGGCACGTTATCCAATCCTGATGACGACGGCCAACAGCACGCACGTCTTTGAACCGATAGCGCAAATCTACGCGCGTCCCGACGAGCCCTTGGCGGGTGCCCTGCCGAATGAGGACGCGCAGAGCTTCGTCTTTGACGCCACGACGCTCTTCGAGCGTGACAAGTACTCGGGCTATGATCGCATCGAGGGCGGAACGCGGGCCAATATCGGCTTCCAGTACACCGGGACGTTCGATAACGGCTACAAGCTTCACGGCATTTTCGGGCAATCCTATCAGCTCGCCGGCCAGAACTCGTTTGACACGGACGATCTCGTCAATGCCGGCGCCAATTCCGGCCTTGAGACGACCCGTTCCGACTATGTCGGTCTTGGCGGCATCGAAACGCCGCAGGGTCTTTCTTTCGCCGCGTCCTACCGTCTGGATGAGAAGGATCTCTCCTTCCGCCGCGGCGATCTCACGACCGGCTTCCAGAACGATACGTTCCAGAGCCAGCTTCTCTACACCCATATTTCCGCTCAGCCGGACTACGGGTTTGCCGAAGACAGCGACGAAATCCAAGCCAAGGGACGGATCAGGTTCAAGGATTATTGGTCCGTCTTCGGGGGTATTGCCTGGGACCTCAACAACGATGTCGTCAGCAGAAAGACCCTTGGTCTCTCCTACGAAGACGAGTGCACGATCTTCACGATCGCCTATACTTCGAAGCGCGATACGTCCGACGAATCGGCAAGCGACTGGACCATCGGAGCCAGACTTACGTTCCGTACCCTGGGCGATGTGAACATCGGATATTCCGGCGATATCGAAAAGAATATCTACAACAATTGATTAGTATTTGAGCGGCGAAGGAAAGCGGGCCTTTCTTTCGCCGCAACACTATGCAGGACATTGCCGTCAATTGGGTTATGAGGCATAGGAGTGTCGCTTAGGAACGGCTCTCCGGCGACCTCGGCAAAGCTGTACTTGCTGCCGCAGCGTCTATGGGAAGGACTGGCTTATGATTGGCGCAGGAAAGACTGTCACATCTCTGTTGGCTGGAGCTGCATTATGCGCGCTCGCGGCGCTCATTCAGCCGCAGGGCGGCTCGGCATTTGCGGCCAGCGAGGTTAAAGCCGTCGTGAATGGCGTTGCGCTTACATCAGGCGATATCGCAAAACGCCAGGCGTTCCTGCGTCTCCAGCATCAGAAAGCCGATGCGAAGGCTGCTGAAGAATCGCTGGTCGATGAGACACTGAAACGGCAGGAAGTCTCGCGCGTGCGAATGTCCGTCTCCAAAGAAGACGTCGATGCCTCCTTCGCGCGCTTTGCGTCCGGGAATAAGCTCACGACCGAGCAGCTCACGCAGATTCTCACCCAGGCCGGCGTCGGCGTCGATCACTTCAAGCAGTTCATTGCCGTGCAAATGAGCTGGCCGCGCGTCGTCAACGCGCGATATGGCTCGAGTGCACGCATGTCGAGCAGCGATCTTGTCAGCCGCATGATGGAGAACAACAAGCAGAAGCCGGTTACCACCGAATATATGCTGCAGCAGATCATCTTCGTGGTGCCGCAATCGAAGAAGGGCATCACGGCCAAGCGCAAGAGCGAAGCCGAAGCATCGCGTTCGAAGTATCCGGGTTGCGACCAGGCGAAGGTGTTTGCTGCAACAATGCGTGATGTGTCCGTCCGCGACCTTGGCCGCATGCTGGCACCTGAGATTCCGGCCGACTGGAAACCATTGGTCGAACAGGCAAAGGGCAACACCACGGCGACACGGGTGACCGACAAGGGTGTGGAGTATCTCGCTATCTGCAGCCAGCGCGAAGTGTCGGATGACACGGCCGCCGAGATCATGTTCCGCCAAGAGGACCTCGACAAGGCGAAGGCAAACAAGACCGCGCCAGGAAACGAGAACGCCACCAAATACTTGGACGAGCTGCGCAAGAAGGCGCAGATCATCTACCGCTGATCGCCGTGTCTACCCCGTTTTTGCGCCCGCTTGCACTGACGCAGGGAGATCCGGCCGGGATCGGCCCGGACATCACGTTGATGGCCTGGCTGAGGAGGCGTGAGCTCGGTCTGCCACCTTTCTTTCTGATCGGTGATCCCGATGTGCTGTTGGTGAGGGCGCGGCAGCTCGATCTTTCCGTCGCAATAGCCGAAGCGAGTGCGGCGACGGCCGCCGATGTTTTTGTCGATGCGCTGCCCGTCCTGCCCGTTGCCGCCGGCGTCCAAGTGGCCGCGGGCGAACCGCATGTCGCGACAGCGCCGGGCACGATTGCCGCAATTGAAACGGCCGTGTCGCTGGTCCTCAAGGGCGAGGCCGCGGGGGTTGTTACCAACCCCATCGCAAAATCCGTTCTCTACGAGGCCGGCTTTAAGTTTCCCGGACACACCGAGTTTCTAGCCGACCTCGCCGCCCGCGCGACCGGCAAGCCGGTCAGACCGGTCATGATGCTTGCGGGTCCCAAGCTGCGGGCGATCCCGGTTACCATTCATATCCCGATCAGGGACGTGCCCCAGGCGCTCAGCGGCGATTTGATCGCGGAAACCTGCCGCATCGCGCATGCCGAGCTCAGGCAGCGCTTCGGCATAGAGAGGCCGCGCCTCGCAGTCGCCGGTCTCAATCCGCATGCCGGCGAAAGCGGCACGATGGGGCGCGAGGACGAAGACATCATCTATCCCGCCATTGAACTTCTGCGTTCCGAAGGCATCGACGCCATTGGCCCCCTGCCCGCGGATACCATGTTCCACGACGAGGCACGCGCCCGGTACGATGTCGCGATCTGCATGTATCACGACCAGGCGCTGATTCCCGCAAAGGCACTGGGCTTCGACGATTCCGTCAACGTGACGCTCGGGCTGCCTTTCGTGCGGACTTCGCCGGATCACGGGACGGCCTTTGGTATTGCCGGCAAAGGCATTGCGCGTGAGCAGAGCCTGATTGCAGCCCTGAAGCTTGCAGCCCAACTCAGCCGGTCGGCGGAACAGCGCTGATGGCCGCACTTGATGGCCTGCCGCCGCTTCGCGACGTGATTCAGCGTCACGGCCTTGATGCACGCAAGGCTCTTGGCCAGAACTTTCTTCTCGATCTCAACCTGACGCAGAAGGTGGCGCGCACCGCTGGATCTCTCGAAGGCTCTACCGTCTTCGAGGTCGGGCCTGGGCCCGGCGGGCTGACGCGCGCCATCCTGGCGCTGGGTGCGAGAAAAGTGATCGCCGTCGAGCGCGATCCGCGCTGCCTGCCCGCGCTGGCGGAAATATCGGATCATTATCCCGGCAGGCTTGATGTGCTCGGTGGTGACGCGCTGAAGACCGATTTCGAGGCGCTGGCGCCTGCAGGACCAGTCAAGATCATTGCCAATCTTCCGTACAACGTCGGCACGCAGCTGCTCGTGAACTGGCTGTTGCCAAAGCAATGGCCGCCGTTCTGGGAATCCCTGACGCTGATGTTCCAAAAGGAAGTCGGCGAGCGGATCGTCGCGGAACCGGGCGACGACCACTACGGCCGGTTGGGCGTTCTCTGCGGCTGGCGCACCGATGCCCGGATGGCCTTCGACGTCTCCCCGCAGGCCTTCACGCCACCGCCGAAGGTAACGTCCACGGTGGTGCATCTGACGCCGAAGGCAAACCCGATCCCCTGCGCCGTCGCCAATCTCGAGAAGGTCACGCAGGCGGCGTTCGGCCAGCGGCGCAAGATGCTGCGCCAGAGCCTCAAGCCGCTTGGCGGCGAGAACCTGCTGAACAAGGCAGGCATAGATCCGCAACGCCGCGCCGAAACCCTCTCGGTCGAAGAATTCTGCCTGCTTGCGAATTCGCTTTAGAGAACCGGTGTCTCTTCCAACAGTTTGCTGACGAAATCGAAAACGCCGTGCCGCCGGTCGCGGCGCAGACGCTCGGCCTTTACGATCGACTGGACCGCATCGAAGGCTGCCTCGAGATCGTCATTGACGATCACATAGTCATATTCCCGCCAATGCGCGATTTCAGCGCGGGAATTAGCCAGACGGCGTGCAATCACGTCTTCGGAATCTTCAGCGCGCCGGTGAAGCCGCGACTGCAATTCGGTCATCGTCGGCGGCAGAACGAAGATGGAAACGACATCCGCTGACATCTTCTCCTGCAGCTGCAAGGCGCCTTGCCAGTCGATGTCAAAAAGCATGTCCCGCCCCTCAGCCATCGCCGCTTCCACCGGCTCGCGCGGAGTGCCGTAAAAATTGCCGTGCACTTCGGCCCATTCCAGCAGCGCATCGGAATCGCGAAGCCGCTCGAACTCGCGGATGCTGATGAAATGATAATGAATGCCGTCGACTTCGCTCGGGCGCCGCGGACGCGTTGTCACGCTGACGGAAAGGCCGATCTGGCTGTCCTGCGCCAGCAGCGTCCTTGCGATGGTCGATTTGCCTGCGCCGGACGGCGACGAGATGACGAGCATCAGACCGCGGCGAGCGATCGGAACGGGCGAGGATTTCGCCGGCTTCATGTCCTACTCCAGATTCTGGACCTGTTCGCGGAACTGGTCGATGACGACTTTCAGTTCGATGCCGGCGGCAGTGACCGCCGCCGCATTCGACTTCGAACAGATGGTATTCGATTCACGGTTAAATTCCTGTGCAAGGAAATCGAGCTTGCGGCCAACCGGACCGCCGCGCCCTAACAGATCACGTGCCGCCGCGACATGCGCCCTCAGCCGGTCGATCTCCTCGCTGACGTCGGCCTTGGTGGCGAGCAGCGCGGCTTCCGCATGCAACCTGTCCCTGTCGAGCGTGCCCGCGCCGTCCATCAACAAGGCAATCTGCGCTTTGATCCGTGCCGAAATTTCCTGCGGCGTGCGCGAAGGGTCGCGTTCAATGGCATGCGCCAGGTTCTCGATGGTCGAAACGTGATTGAGCAGCACGCGGGACAGCGCAGCCCCCTCCTGCTCGCGCATGAGCTTGAGGTCGGAAAGAGCCGTCAGCAGGCCTGTCGCGATATCCGCATCGCGCGCGGCAATCTCTTCCGCGCTATCCTCGGTCTCGCGAAACTCGACGAGCCCGCGGATGGACAGAAGCGTGTCCAGGCGCAGCGGCTCGGGATCGATAATCCCGGCAAGCTGATCGCGCAGCGCAAGCACGTTCGCCAACGTTTCCTGATTGAGGACCGCCTCGAAACGGTTCTCGCCCGCCGAAACCGAGAGATTGGCCTGCATGTTGCCGCGGCTGAACTGCTCGCCCGCGACACGGCGCACATCGGTTTCCATGCGCTCGAGACCGGGTGGCAAGCGAAGCCTGAGGTCGAGCCCCTTACCGTTGACCGACCGCAATTCCCAAGCCCAGCGCCAGCGGCCGCTCGTACCCTCGCGCCGCGCAAAACCGGTCATGGACTGCAAAGCCATCCGAGCCTCCGAAATCAGTTTGTCTTTTTCTTCTGTTGAGCAGGTTCGTCGGCTTGCGCCGATCCTGGCTGGCCGTCAACCGCGATATTCGGGTCGCTCCCTTTTTCGGCCTGGAGCTTACGCCAGCGCTTTACATTGGCGTTATGCTCGTCAAGTGTCGCCGCGAAAACATGCCCTCCCGTGCCATCGGCAACGAAATAGAGGTCTGCCGATTTCCACGGGTTGGCGACTGCTTCCAGCGCGTCGCGGCCAGGATTTGCGATCGGCGTCGGCGGCAGGCCCTTGATCGCGTAGGTATTGTAGGGCGTCTCTTTCTTCAGATCCGACTGATAGATCGGGCGGTCAGCCGGCTTGCCGTCCCCGCCGAAAAGACCGTAGATGATCGTCGGATCCGACTGCAGCCGCATGCCCTTGCTGAGGCGGTTCAGGAAAACGGATGCGACATGCGCCCGCTCGTCGGGAACACCGGTTTCCTTCTCGACGATCGAAGCGAGCGTGACGAACTCCTCCTTCGACTTCAATGGGACCGAAGGATCGCGCTTCTCCCAGATCTGATCCACGAGTTTTGTCTGCGCCGCGGCCATCTGGTCGATGATCTCGGTGCGCTTCGTGCCGCGGGAGAACTTGTAGGTATCCGGGCGCAGGCTGCCCTCCGGCGGAAGCGCCGTCGGCACTTCGCCTTCGAGGACGGCATCCTCGCCCATGCGGTTGAACATCTGACGGACTGTCAGCCCCTCCGGGAAGGAGATCGAATAGA
>NZ_JBNDHS010000032.1:0-61072 GCF_056755095.1 Rhizobium sp. SVR5-9E
TTCGTCATGACAGAATCGAATCATGATTTGCCCCTGCAGGAGAATCCCCAGGCTATCAATCAAGTCCCAAAACGCCGAGTTATGCACACTTCTATGCTCGCTCACCGAAACGCTGCCACCGATTTTGCCCCACCTACAGTTTGGGTAACCACACGCCTAACCCCATGATATCAACCATTGAAGGGACCTAAGCCGAGAATGTGCTGTCGAAGTCTATCGCACGCCGACGCCATGAGAGACGCAGCATTTTTCCCGCTGTCGAACCGATAGGGTATCGTCGTTATTCCGCTCAGGTCACTCGGAAGCTTTACCTTCTCCTCACGTGGTTCCATGAGAATTGCACGCTGCCGACCGAGCTTCCCCATGAACAGGCCCAACTCGAAGACAACATTGTCGCGCGGACTTGGCCAGTCCTGACCTCTGCTCTCGGTGAAGTCGTCGGCATGGGCTATCGCGACGGCGAAGTCGGAGTCGTCGATCTCAGCTTCCAAATCCTGCAATGTATAGTTTGCGACGCGAAAGACGCCATCAGTCCAGATCGTGGTGATGAATGGGTCGTGCTCGAACGCGTTTCGAACAAGCCGCGCCACCGGCAAAGCCTCTGCGGAAGATATGATGAAGACACGGATCTTTTCCCGGAAGATACCGACGTGCTTGTTCCTTTCGAGGAGCCGTCGGGATAGTGACCTCGCGATCTGCCTATACATGTCCGGATAGCTTTTCGCGAGGGCCGAAAACTGTTGCGCCGTCAGTTTGGCGACGATGGACCGTTCCTCAGCAATCACCGTTGCCGAGCGCCGCTGCGTGGGCTCGATGGCTGCCATCTCACCAACATGTTCACCACGGCCGCGGGCACTGAGCCGGCGGCCGTTGATATGTATGCTGAGCGAACCGGAGAAGATGAAGAAAATGTCATCGTCCTCGCCATTTTGTTCAATGAGCGTCTGTCCCGCGTCGAGTTCGAGCATCTCCGCGGCTTCGGCCAGTGCTATCGAGAGATTTACGTCACCTCCAACGATCGCTTGAGAGTTGAAGGACTCAACCCGCAGGTCTCTGCCTTCATCCCCTTTGAAGCGTTCTAGCATCTTCTTCACGTGATTGTTCTCCAATAGGTGGTCGAGTAAACTTCGTCGTCGCTATGCTGCGACCATTTCCATTTTTTCCAGATACTTTCACCGTTCGAACCAAGCTTCTGGTTGTCGTTCAACAGCTCGTAGACCCGTTTTGTAATCCACGTCGGATTGTCGGCGGTGAGGGCCGTGAGCTTTACGGCGAGGTTCGCGGCGTTGCCGATCCAGACGATATCGTTGTCACCGCGCACGCCGGTTCGGGCGGCGTAGATTTCCGAGGTGTCGATACCTACAACGTGGCGGATCTTGAAATCCGTCGACCATCCCTTTGAGATCTCAGCCTGGACAATGTTCTTGATCGCATAGTTGATCTCGAGCGCGCAGGAGGCTGCATTGTTCGACTGGTTGTCGGAGATGAAGATGCCCATAGCTCGATCCCCATCGTATGACACGATCGTGCCACCATGGCGTCGTATCAATCGAGACGTTGCATAGAGGAATGCCTTGTAGACCTCGCCCGAGAAGGTCCACATCTTCTTCTCAACAAGATCAGTCGAACCATCGATGTCTGCGTAGAGTATCGTTGCGCGCTTGAAGTGGACGGCATCATTCGAGAGCTTCAAGTCGGCGGGTTCAGGAACATTTGTTCCGGCTCGCACTGTCCACTTCGCGACGAACGTTGTCCTTGCGTTGGTCCTGATGTCTTCAGCTATCGTCATCGACAGGTTCTGATCAGCAAGGAAACTGGGAGAGAAGCCAGCGAGTTGCTGCGATGATCGGAGGCAGTGCCATAACTACAAACGCCAGTAGAACCAGCGATCCAGCTCGGTGGAAGAATCTGAACTTGCGGTGAGCGATGGAGGCCTGGATTGCAGTCTGGACTGCGAGGTCGCGCAGATACGTCGGTGTAGTGGAGTCCTCTCCCTGCGGCCTGTATTCCTTTTCCGCCATCTCGGGATAATCCTTGACCCCGCCTTTGACGATGTCTCCGAAATAAAGGAGGTTCACGCGGTCGTCTTCGCGCTTGTAAACCTGGTCAAGGAATTTCGGGAGAAGCGATATCAGACAAATTGCTGCCGCGATGAACAGAAGGATGAGGGCGAACACCAACGCCTTTCCATAGTTAAAGGGAAGTTCGTCCGGGGACCTTAGCAGATTGATAATTGCTCCGATCCATACCGACGCGAACGTCAGGAGAGCGGCGTTTTTCGTCTCTGCGAACTTCACGAAATCAATCATCCTGCCGTGGTTGGCGGACATCAACTTTTCATAGGCTTCCTGCTGATCGTTCTTTGCCATTGCTCAAGTAATACCCTTTTGAGTCTTTGCCAGGGGGCAGTCATCCATCGTTCCGCAGCAAGCCTGACCAATCGAACGCAAGTAATCGTAGAACGCAGTCTCGGATCTCCTCCATCCATCGAGATTGATGACGAGCTCGGCGAGTTCACGCCTGTGGTTGCTGCAGCAGGCTATCGGAGCACGCAAGCGTTCAGCCCCGTCGCACTTGCAACGCTGGCGTAACGTCATCACCCGTCGTTCATTCGTCAGAACGGTAAACATTCTGCGGCCGTCGCGAGTAAGTGCGATCCGATTGGGTCCGCGGCCCTTTACTTGAAGGCGATTATCACCGAGATATTCCAGGAACCGGGGACCCAGCGCAGTGGCATTTTCCTCGGCTAACGCCTGAAAACGCGCTGCTGTCGACCCGTGCGCGCGGGCGTCAGCGTGGCCGGGCCAGCGCCGGAGTGCCGCTGCAGAGCGCTGCCTGAGGAGGAATATAAGAACCTTGCCCCACCATGTTTCCGCATCCTCTGTGCTTGTTATCGCTGAAGGTTCGACCTCTCCCCAATAAAGGCAGAACGAGCCGTCTGTGTTGATATGACGCTCCGCACAGAACGCGGGCAAGATGAGGGGATATTGCTCCCTCACCGTGATGGTGTCTGCCGCACGCGTGATCTCGAGAATGACTTCAGCAACAGGCGTCCCCGACGGACTGGGTGGTCGAACGCCATAGATAGCAATCTCGCCCGCCGTTGAAAGCAGGCGGGCGTGATGTGCGTGCGCTACACTGTTGAGGTGCTCGATCGGTGACAAGACGGCCTCAATCAAACTTAACGTAGGGACGGAAAGGGACTTCTACTGCCTTGACGATCGCCGGGCTGCTGGCGGCATAGACCGCTGCGCGAGCAGCCTTGGCGACGGCGTTGTTCTCGGCCGCTAAGGACTCGAGTGCAACGTCGTAAGTCAAATTGGAAATGCGGCGTGTCGAGCCGAACAGCTTCCGGACAGAGGCTGGGCCATCATCATAAGCCTTCGCCCCGATCGCAGTCTGCGTGCCATTGCAGCGCTTCTGTTCGCTCTCGGAATCGAGGACGGATCGCCCGGTCGAGCAACGAATTCGACTGCCTTGCATGCCCAGCCGAGTGATCGCTCCGGGCCCGAATTCAAAGCCGATCGCCAGGCCGAGATTATCGGTGTCAACATCATTAGCTTCAAGCCGCTCCAGCGCGAGATCGAAGCTGCTTCGAAGTGCGCCGGCGCAGAGAACCGAAGTCGACACGGTCTCGTCGGTATCAGTGTTGTACGCCGTTCCTTCCAGAATGTGACCGTGAATGCAGTCGCCGATAAAACGGATCCTGCGTCCGGAAAAGTCAGCGCTGATAACCCTATCGAGTTCCGCGCGGATAACATGGAGGCACCGCACGACATCCTCGGGGTTCTCGTCGATGTGAGCGTTCACGTAGGCCGTAAAGTTGTCGACGTCGGCGTAGATCGACACCATCTCCATGCGCCTGGAATTGCCCGGTGTGAGAACGGAAATTTCCAGGTTCCTTAGCGGCGGCGTCGTGCGCGAGAAGGAGAATGCCCCGATGGGGTTCGCCTGATTGTCCTTCCTCCAGTCCGCAACGATCTTATCCTTGCTGAGTCCGAGCTTTGCCGCGTCCTCGCAGTCCTTGATTTCCTCATCTGTCAGCCTGGTCTTCGCAGGTTCATCCGCGACATCCAGTCCAATTGCTTCGCGGGCCTCATTGCTGAGGTAGATCCCAACTGCCTTGTTGTTGGAGGCGAGCTTTGCAGCGATGTTCGCCGGGCGACCAAGGAAGAGCGGCTCACGATTGCCGCTGCGGCCGTTGTTGACCGCCAGAGTCTTCCCGGTGTCGATGCCTACACGGACTCGAGCGTTCGGAATCTTCTCATCGTCATCACCCGTCTCGGCAAGAACGTCTGTGATCAGCTTGGCGATCGCAACGGCTTTGTTCACTCGGTCGTCAGAGGCATCTTCGCCATAAGGCTTCGCGACCACGGCATGAAGACGCTGATTGTGGAAGTCAACGCGGATTGCGTCTGCGTCAGCGAGGATCCGATGCACAGCACGGTAATGGAGATTCAGAAAACGGAGCGCTCGCTTATGGCATGTCTCGCCTTCTGCGTTGGTCGACCACAGCATGTCATCGAAGTTCACGATCTCGACGTAGAGATGAACGCCATCGACCCGGTAGGCCTTGTTCGTCGGAATCGATGTCAGTGAGGTATCGCGTTTGTAGTCGACCACGGTGACGGTTTCGACATCCTTGATACGTGCGTCGATCGCTGCCTTGGCCCGTTCATGCTTCCATGCATTTGGCATAATATTCACCTCCGGAAATGGGCGCCCGCAGGTCGCCTAATAAAATGTTAATCAGAATAGTTTCTATATAGGGTATAGTAAGTCTTCCCGTCAAGTATCTATTCTTACCTCTGCGAATTCCTTGGAATTGTGGACTGCGGCCGACCACTCGCCGTTGCGCAATCGGCGATTTTCAATCAGTTCGGTTGGTTTGCGCAGATCTGGGCATTAGCATTCGCGTGAACAAGCGTACGCGTCGGAGCCGAAGTTGAGACATGGCCCTCGTAGCAATCGGTTTACTAGGAGGTTGGGTGAACACTTCCTAGTCAGGAACCGGACGCTTCTCCACCGATGGATGTAGCTTTCGGCAGCGAGGACACGTTTGGCACTAAGTGGCCGATGTCGCGACCGACCACGTTGGTCTGAAGAGCTTTGTTGGATCATCGCGGCCGCGTGCCGGTCGACGTCGGAGAGTAATCCGTCAGAAAATGGCCGCAACTTTGCGCTTCAACCGCATAGTTGGCGTTCGTCAGCTGCCAGATCTCAAATCTCGGACAACAACGTTGACCTGGCCGTCGCCGGAGAGGTGATGCGCAAGATTGGCCTGAAATTGCTCGTGCGCTTTCCGAACTTTCGCCTGCGCACGAGCCTCAAGACCCGCCACTTTATCTTCAATAGATCGGTCAAGGACAACGTATTCGACATCGATGTCGCGCGGTGCAAGCCCGACTAGATCAAGACGCCCGTCAACGAACAGATGTCGGTCGTCGATGATGACACTAGAGCCTTTCTCGAGAGCACTGCGTATTTGGGCATCGCGGTCAAGATCGGTGAGTGAAGACATTCTTGAGCCCGATGAGACGATGACGGTAGCATCTTGGCCTATCGCCCAGGTGGATTTTCCCCCTTGCGGAGGACCAACTGTGAGAATGAGTTTCTGGCCCGTGCGCGGCCACTGCCAACCGGGGATGAGAGGAGGAAAGCGGTCGGTGAGATTAATCCACCAACTGTCCAATGTGGCAATCTCTTCTACGGTGAGACTGATTCCATGAGCAAGCTTGTTGCGAGTGGCCCTGAGTGCCTTCAGCCCGTTGATCTCATCCGGAGCAAGGACCGCGGCAAGAAGAGTTTCGAGATCATAGAATTCAAGGTCCCACGGGTCTGTGATCTCCTTTGTGTAAGTTCCGCGCCGTTTAAAATAAGGACTCTGGGGACTGGCTACGCCGGAAAGCCGGCGGAGATATTTGGAGACGATAGCACGGCGAATTAGATCAAGGCTTGGCAGGACGGCCTTCACTTGCGCGACCCAGATTCGCCGAGGAACCTCCGCCTCGAGTCCGTGTGCCCATGCTGCCGCGACGTGGGGCACCGCGGCAGCGCCCCAAATATCAACAAGGCCGTTTTCCCATGAAGGAAACGGATAGGCATGCCGGCTCGCCAGAGCCGCGATCTGCGTCGTAGGCGCAAGTTGCTCCGCCTCGCTCCACCCGCTTGCGACCTCGATCAGTTCGCGCGACCACGCCGCAATTTCGATCACCGTCGACAGTCTGACGCTTGCCGTCAACGACAAGGACCCGGTGAGTCCGAGTGCGCCAGCGAACGCCTGCGTGTCGGTCGCCGATACAACACCCAATTGCTTGTGACGCGGCATCCCGGCGGCGAGGCGCAGTAGGTTTTCGTTGCTCAAGCCTGGCGGTGTCAGCAGCAGGAGGTATGGTCCGCTTTCGTGTCGCGCTTTGCGGCGCTCGTAGAGAAGCGCGCGGATAAGCGCGCTCCATTGCGGCATTGCTTCGTTCTGAAAGCCGTCGACTATGAACACGGTATTGGAGAAATCGGAATGTGCGAGGAAATCGGATACCGAACCGATCGACAAACCGCTGGCACCGAGCGCACGGGCCAGGTGGTGAACAATAGAAGCGTTCACCGCGATCTCTTTCCCCTGCACCTGCACGCTTGAAACGACATGGTCGCGCTCTGCGGTCGCGGCGATTGCCGCTACGAGACCGCCGGGCAGCGGACGCGGGCATTCGGCGAGCGCGACGCCGTGCTGGATGAGTGCGTCGACAAGCGTCGATACGTAGCGGGCAGGACCTGGAAGTTGCCACCACTCCATTGTCGGCCGACTACCTTTTGCCGATGATCAGCGATTTGGCGACGCTGTTCATCGAAAACCGTTCGCTGGCACCGCTGTTCGGATCGGCCGCAGCTGTCGTCAAGACCCCCGTCAACAGGCCGAAGCGGACCGCGGCGGAGGCCAGTTCCCGATCCTCGAAAAGTGACAGGATGCTTTCCGCCGTCTCTCCCTCGCAGTAGTCCGCGAGGGTCGAGAAGATGGCGGAGAACTCCGGAGGCACGCCGAAGCGCTCGAAGATGTCGCCGCCCTGCTGGTTACTCAGTTCCAGCAGCATCTTGTCGACCGCAGCGCCGGATGCCGCCGAAGCAAAAACGGCTTGGCATGAATCGTTCCAGCCACCAGTCACCTCAAGGATGCGATCGATAGTCTGTGGCTTCAAGCCGTTAATCGCGTCAAGTCGGGCGGCGATATAGGAACGTGACCAAGGCTTGAGAGTCGTGATCTCGATGCGGTGAGGCACTTTCGTGCCCCACGGATAGACCCTGGACCAGGCCGCTGCGTGGCGAGCGGTCCCGACGAAAACCGGGCGAACCCTTCCTCGAACCACATTGGGTTGTTTGGCGACGTTTCTGACCCAGTCGGGCGTCCATTCAGTGGTATGCGGCACAATAAGGACGAGTAGTTGATCATCCTGCCGGACGCGCTTGATTTCCGCCAACAGGTCGCCGCAGTCCCGCCAGCCTCTAACCTCCACAGCGACCTTCGGATTAGAGGATCGCTTCAAAGCCAGATGGACTTGATCGACATTGGCGATCGCGGGACCGAAGATGACGACGGCGGTGGCCGGATTGACGCCCGGATCAAGCAGCGCGGCTTCCTGCCCGTCGGTCAAAGGAGAGATGCGCAGCTCGTGATCGGATCGGCCGGAGAGTGGAAGACTGGAGCGTGCGTTCTTGGGATCGAAGTGATCCTCAGGTTTGCGCCCTTGGAAGCTGTAGATGCGGGCTAGCAGATCCTCCTCGTCGTTGACCATCAGGTCGAGCAGCATGCGCGAGCGCAGGCCCCACTTGGCCGAACCGGTGATGCGCCGAAGGATCCCGAACCCCTCCATCTCGTCTAGCAAGTAGTCGGTTTCGGCCGGATCGCTGCCTTTCGGGAAAGCTTCCGGCCAGTACTTCGTGGCGCGCTCCGCCACCTCGCTGGTCGTCATGCCGTCGCCGTCGATCCCTTCCTCGACGTCAATCAGAGCGCGCTCGGCAATGATGTAGGTCAAAAGCTCGTAGCGTTGCTCGATATGCTTGATGGTCTTCTCGAAGCTTTCGTAGAGGGTCTTCCGTATCCGTGGATCTGCCAGAGCCCGATCGACCATCGTAGAGGGGATCGACCATAGGAGCTTGTTAGTCGACTTCTGGTGTTCCTCGATGTTGTCTAGGAGTCCTTGGCAAAATACCTGGATGAGGATCGGGTAGTAATTTGCAAAGCTGAGAATTCGCCAGACGTCTTCTCGGTTGGCAAATTCATAGCCCAGCGCTGCTAGTGGTAATCTAACGAGTGCTTCGGCGTCACCGGCGTCGCCGTTGACGAGCGGTCCGATACGGACCGGATCGCTCGAAATCTGCGCGAGCGGGGAATTTTCGGCCTTGGTGATGCGCGACACGTTATGGAGGCCGGACAGGATGAACTTGAATCGGTGGTTCGTCTCGTTCATCAAGGCGATCAGCCGCAGGACGTGGTGGTGATCGGTTTCCTGCGCTTCCTGACGGACGAAATTGTCGGCTTCGTCAAGCATCAGAAGGACGCGACGCCGCCCGTCGCCGGCGAGAAATTCTTTGACGCCCTGTTCGAAATCATCGGCCGTTGCCACCCGCTTTCCGGGGAAGATAGGGGCGAGCACCCCGGCGGCCTTCTCCCATAGCGATTTCGACGAGGCATCCGTGAGGTCGACGTAACCGAATTCGGCGTGTGGCGGCGCACGCCTCGCCAGATGACGCAGCAGCGCCGTCTTGCCGAGCCTCCGGCCGCCATAGACGATGTAGGATCCAAACGGCTCGACGATGCTGGCCAATTCCTTCGCCCGGCCCTTGAACATTTCGGGCGGTACCTGCGAGCGTCCATAGTCCTGGTAAGGCTTGGCGACCGTCGACGCTTGCGCCATTTCGAACAATGCCAGCCGCCGCCGTTCCGGCATGGTCAGCACCGTTGCGAGCATCACCTCGTCGACGACGAGGATTTTACGTCGCATACGAATGCAATCGAGTTTGAGTTGCTCGCGCCGCTCCGTCGCCATCGATCCAAAAAACAAGACCAGGGTTCCGCGATTTTCCGCGCCCTCGGGAAGTGCCATGATCTCGCTATTGGAGACAGTATTGGTGGCGGCGGCAATTTGCCAGGCGTTGCCGACCATGCTGCCGAAATCCGGGAGTACCCCCGACTGGGCGTCGAAAGTCATCGAGATCAACGCATCGATGACGAGGAGATGGCCTTTCTTGGTCTTGGCTTTGTTAAGCTCCACCAGGGAACAGTCGAAACTCAGCTGCGACACCAGTCCCAGCAAAGCAGCGGTCAGTTGCGACCCTCCTAAGCCGGACTTCACTGCCCGTTTGAACATTTGCCAACTTTTGAGGACTTCGCCGGCTTCTTCGCGTTGGTCCTTGTCCAGTGCCGAAACGCCGTAATCGTCGTGGTCGGACCCGTTCGCCAGCATTTGGCCGAGTTGGACGAGGTCAGCACCCTTGACCTTGCGGAGGATCGAGCGGAATCGGATGAGATCCTTGTTCGCCGCGCCCGCCTCCAGGATCGGCCGGCGCGTGGCCCCCGAAGCGAACATGCCAAGCCAGTCCGACAGTGTCGCCAGATCATCAGCCTCTAGCAGTTTCGACAATGCCTGGCGTTCCCCCTCAGAAACCTCCGTCGCGGAGAGGCTGGCGATCTGTCCCTCCAAGGCGGCCTTGCCTTCGTCAAGAAGCATACGTGCCTGCCGTTCGAGATCGTTCAATCTCTCGAAAGCGGCGTTGACGTCGGTGATGCGGACACCTTCGACTTCTTCAGGTATGAAGTCCCACGCCAAATCCTCTGCGGATCGCCCCGTGCTGACAGCGCGCAGGCTTTCTTCGAGATCGGCGGTGCCTTTAAGGCTGCCAAGGGCCATGCGTCGCACCTTGTGAAGAAGCGTGCCAACTGTCTCCTGCTGCACGGCGAGCTGGCCGCGCCGGACGCCTTCTGTCGCCGCAACCCGGGCGTCGAGGTCCATATATTCCGCCTCGCTCAGGCCGAAATGCTGCCAAAACTGCAGCAACGCCTTAGCCGCCAAGAAAGCGTCCTCGTGATACCGTTGTTCCACGACGCTTCTGAAGCCTTCGTCGGTCGGTCCGGTCAGCCGCGGCAAGGGAAAATCGATAATCGCGTTAACTAGTTTCGGGCTGTCGGCCGGCGAGGGCGTCCAGGCATGGCTCCAGGTCATGTTCGGAAGCCATAGTAGCGGGACGTGCAGGGCGAGATTGGCAGCGGTGCGATCGAATTCGCTCGCCGTTGATCCGCGAAGGATGGCGCTCAACCCGCCGAGAACTTCCCGGGCATAGGCGTTCGCGGCCATGAGAAGACGATCGTTGACGTCATCGTCGAGGTGACTCATGAAGTGATTGATTCCGGCCGCCAGATCGTCGATCAACCGACGCACCAAGCTGCGGCGGCCGGCGCGCGCCTGAAGATCGGTTGCCTGACGTTTCGCGTCGCTGAAATCTTCACACAGGCTGGACAGATCAAGGAGAAGGGCTACGAGACGCTCGCGCGCGGCGCCATCGATTACTTGGCCGTGGCCGACAGCTTCGGCAATCTTGTCGAGCGCCAGCAGTACCCTGTGCCGGTCCGGGAATTCCTCCGCAAACCGACTGGCAGCATCGGCAGCCGATGGTGATTGCATTGCACTTGCCAACAAGGTGACTTCGCCTTGGTTGGACAACAGCTCTTTCTTTATCTTCTGGCCGAGGGCGAAACGGAAATTGGAGGCCTGGAAGGCCGTGATCTTCGCGAGGACCCTACGTCGACACTCATCGACGTAAGAGCGGTCGGCCTTCGCGTCGCCCGCGGCAGCTATGTTCTGCAGGCTAAGGGGAAAGTTCGATTTCCGATTCTCGTCTAGCACTTCCTTCAATCGGAAGAACGCGGCGCAGTGGCCGCTGCCGTTGAGGCGCTCGATGATGCTGAAGGCGTTAGAACTTTCAGACAGGTTGAAGAGAGCCGTCGGGACCATGGCCGCGTAAAGTGCGGTCTGCCTCGCGCGGTCAAAGGGTGTGCTTGATTGCGCTATTTCATCCGCAACCACGACGCAAGCCTCGAGCGCCTCCTTGAAGCCTTCTGGTTCGTATTTCGAACCGGTCATTTCCTTTGCAAGCGCGATCACCTTGAGTTCATCGGCGGTAATTGGCGTGACGGCGGGGGACAGCATGGTTTCAGATGCCCGTGCGAAATGATAAGCGAGACCCCACTCCTGATGCGCGAAGAGTTCTGCGGCCTTGGTGTGGATATCGGCCACGAACGGGTCGGCGGGGGCTGCATCCGGGTTGTCCGCCGCTTCAATTTCTGCGACCGGCGGCAGCGGGATATCGAAGGGTTCGTCGTCATCAAAAAACGTTTCGCCGAGGGCGGCGGCGACGTAAGTCGGTTCCGGCGCAATGGGGCCGGACTCCAGCTCGGCCACGGCGATTTGGCCATCGGCACCGTTCGTCGTGGCGGGCAACGTGAGCGCCGCTAATGCACCCGCGCACTCTTCCAGTGCAGTCCGAGCATTGGTTTCGATGGCGTCCAAAAGTGACTGTGCATAGGCAAGGAACTGCTTCGGCGGCATTTTCGGAGGAGAATGATAGGAGTTGAGATCGTCGGCGACGCTCTTGCCGGTTACCTCCGCCGCAGCCAAGGCATTTGCGGCTTTGTCGAGTGGTTCGCGCAGCGCAACCGGCGGCAGTGCCTGAAGCCTCGAGGCAATGCGGTCACAAAGCTGGGAAAGTCCGTCGTCGAGGAGTTCGAGCTCAATGAGCGCCGCCTTAATCCCTGTCAGCAGGACGGCGGCGCGACGACTGATGTCCCCGGTCGTGCGCGCAGCCTGGTTGACGGCATGCTGCTTTACCGCTTCGTCGAGAATGGCGAGCTGCTCCTCCAGTGCGCCGATCAGCGATGCGTCGGGAGGCATGTTCCCTGCCGCTGCAAGAAACCGGGCCATGGCGGCGATAGCGTCGTCCCAGTTGGCTTGAACGGCGTCCGGCTTTTCAGGCTTGCCTCCATGATCGACCACGGATTTCTCGTCTTGCATTGGCGTTCCCACCGGGGGAGGCGGGTCGCCTGCGAGAAGTGTCTCGAACGGGTCCGACGAGCAGGCCATATAGGTCAAAATATAGGATCGCAAACCGGGCAAGGCGTCGGCTACATTGAACATCGACAAGGGTTTGTCGGGGTTTGGCTGCGCTGACCATTCAAGCATCACGACCGCGGTCGATATGTCGCCTCTGCCACGCTCGGCAAGCTCGACCAATTCCTGACGGGTTTCCTCCATGCCCCTTTGGTTTGGAACGCTCATACCGCTACCGCGGAGCGCGTCCACGTAACGCGATGACAGACGTTTGAAATAGGCTCGCTTCTGCGACGGGCCGGGCTCGATTTCCTGTAAGAACAGGCGGAGGAAGTAAGGGTAGCGTGCGGCTTCCGACAGGAGATCATAGACCGCGTCGACGTCGGGGCGTTCGGTCGGCCAGGCAAATCCTGTGATTGGCTGGATGGTCTCGCTCCATTTGGCATGGAATAAGCGGATTTGCCGATTCGAAATCGGAACCCAGTCGCGGAACCAGGTCGCGTCTATATCTCCGGGCAATGACAGTATCGGGCTGCGCAAGGTTTCAACGTCTACTACGGTATCAATTCTTGCGCTCATGCCATTGCCTGCCTTCCTTGTACGGCGGCACGATAGATCAATTTTAGGATGCAATGCTAGATCAGTTTTACACTCCCGACAGCGTCGCGCGGAATTCATCCCAGTTTTCCACCACAACTGGCCGCTCTGCCGGTCGATCGGTGTCGATGTCGAGCCTCAGACGCTTCTGAAAGTAGTAGAGCAGGGCCCGTCGCACGGAGATGTGAGCGCGGCCCTCGTTCATCGCGTAGTCGAGCGCGACCGTTCGCTGTTGCGATGTGGAGAGGGCAGGGTTTGGCCGCAGGACGACCTCGAAGAAGGTGTCCCATTCGTGGTCTGGAACATCGAAGCCGCCGCCCGCCTCGTGATCCCGCAAGTTTTCGCAGCGCGACAGGATGAAGTCTTTGTATGCGAGATCAAGGTGGCAGAACGCGCGGACATGCCAGCGCAAGCCGTCATTCCCGAAGGCACGGGGTGTTACACGCCGCCAGACTGCGTCCGGCCGGCTCTTGCTCATCGACTGGTAAAAGATCTCGACGGACTGCTTTGCGCGGATCGCCCCAAGAAGCGATTTGAAGACGTCGGGGCGCACTGACCTGAAAGGGATGGGCAGCGCATCGATTGGTGGCGGATGCGCGATCCATGTATCATCGATGCTGATGACGCGATCGGCGATCATCTTCAATTGCGCGAGGTAGCGTTCAGCGCTCGGCTTAAAAAAGCGGGGCCTAAAGTTGGCGGTTGGAACGTATCGTTTTTCCCGGGTGTCGTACCGGATGTTTTCGGGTTCAAGACCCTGATAGAGGGAAAGATCATTTGAAGCCTGTGGAACGGACACGTTGAAACGGTCGGTGATGTCGCCGCGTCGGATGCCACCTTCCCAAAAGCACTTGAACTCGATGAACTCCAGGCGTTGCTCCGTTCCCCATCGCAAAACGTTGTCGTTTGACTCCACACACCTCTCCACAAGATCGGCGACAAATATGTATAAGAACTATACTGATTTTTCACGAATGGCAAACCCTCGTGACAATGGCCGACAGCGATGAGGAATCGGAAAAGCCGGAGGGCCTGTCGGTGCGCCGGAGGTTATCCGGCAAGAAACTGCCGGCCAATGGGCGGCTCGGACAACGCCCGAATCACGTTCATGGAAGGAGAGCATGAGCGAGCCGTTGACTTACTCTTCTCTCCGAAAGTTTCGTCAAACCAAGTTGTCGAACGGAGTCGCCGGACAAGCTTCGGCGAAACCTACGGGTTTTCGATTGCGATGGATAGTTGATCGAGCGAGCTTGTAAGATCGGAAAGGGCGCTTCCTACTTCCTCTCCCCGCTGAATCGCTGCGGCAGCCGCCGCACGTAGACGTGAGGAATTGTCGGAGGAGCCGCCAAAACTAGTGGTGCTGCAGACGTTCGTGCCCACGATATCTATACACGGCTCGACCTTTTCTCCCTGCAATTGCTTGAGGATATTCTCAGCGGACTGCGCGCTCAACCTGTTTGCATTTATCTGGGTCTCGATCTCAAGACGAGCTGTTCGAAGCTCGTCGGGAGAAAGATCACTGAAGGCCTTTTCTGTGGTTGCACGCTCCGCCGCGGCCACTACGGGTTTTTTGGGAGCGCCGTAGACGATACGAACAACCGCAGCATCTTTCTGCGATAGAGACCCGATGTCATGATCGCGCTCGCACGGGTTCGTTTCCGGGGGTTTTTCCACGTACCAGTTGAGGGCGAAGTTGTACTGCATGATAGAGTTCTTGTCATAAGAGCCGACGGAAACGATGCCTCCGAGATCCTCGGTAGGAAACGCGCCTACATTCTGCTTGGCTTTCTCCAGCGACCAACCGTTATCGGCTGCTATCTGTTGAAAGTTAAACCAGCCGTCGCATAATTCGCGCTGATGTTCGTGCAACAATCCCAACGCATGCCCGAACTCATGCCTCACATGAAAGTCAAAATTCATTGGATCGATGATCGATAAGTCAGACAGCATCGCTAGACTCATGGAGACCATATTGCGACGGCCCTCGATGATCGACTGGCGGCCGATCTGGGACCAATCGCCACCGGGGTCGTCGCCTGGAGAGAAAATTTTTCGTTTCTCATTCCCGTCAAGGGAGATGCGTATGTCGGCGGACTTTCTGTCGACACACGTTCTAAACTTCTTTCCATCTCGGAAATCGAATGCGATATCTGCGACTTTCGACCAAGCTCCTGCACGGTCCTCCACTGCGGCTTTCAGCTCGTCATCGCCGTTCCAGAAACATACGGTCAGCTTGTGCTTCTGCCAGGTCAGACTGCCCCAGTAAACGGCCTGAGCGTTGTTCAGGGATTCCGCCGGCGCGCCTGCTTCTTGAGCTCGCTTGAACCTCGCCGCGACGTTTCTAATTGCCGCTTCGACCTTTGCGTTGGCCGAATCGGGTGCGAGCGGTTTCAGATCGTTATGCGCGAAGCTGTTCGTCGCAGAGCTCCAAATCACCGCACATACAATCGCCGCAAAGTTCCCTTGCCGCATCAATGCCGTCCTCTAGGCGCCGCACCGCCAACGCCACCTGGCTCGGCGGGACGTTGCCTCCCTATAGGCGTGCCCGAATTAACGAATTGTGGAGCAGGAAAATCTTTGCTTGGGGCAGCGATCGTCAGTTCGATTGTTTGTACGTCGTTACGAGTAGCATCGGCAGCCACGCTCGCGGACAGGAACACGATATCGAAATCCAGCGCTCCACGCCCGGTTCTCGTTACTCCAAAGCTTTGGAATTGATGTATTCGGTCTGTCACCCCATAAGGCTGGTAATCCACGTTGGCGTCGAGGCCCGCAATCACTTTGGCCAACCAGGAAGAGAACCGATATTTCGCTTGTGAACCCTCTGCTTGCGCCGTGCAGACATCGGTATTTTCCGCTCCGAGCGCAAAGCGCATGTCGACGTCGGTTTGGATCGTGTTGGTCTTCTGGACGCTGCCGGAGGCCGAAGGAAGGATGCTGCCGGTGCCCGATCCGAGTGTAAAAACGAACGGCCCGTCTCCGGATGCCTTCGCGGCAACGGACGCACTGATGTTCGTGGTGTCAACCACCTTTAGACCGAGCGAGAGTTTCGCGACCCGTCCTTTCAGTCGCTCCACGCGTCCGGGTTCGGCTTCGCGGACCAAGGCTTGCGCGAGAGCACACTTCCAAGCGCCGACGATGGCGGCTTCGGAGACTAGATCGGTCTCAGCTGCATCTTGAATCGACCCACATCCGGCGATGACGAGCGAAAACAACAACGTCGTAAACAATGACATTGGTTTGCGATGCATGATATCCCCCTCAGATATCGCTCGCGTTATAAGAGCATAATCGTGAGATTAGTCAACTGAACGTTCCTCGGGCGAGCTTGGTGGAAAGTCTACGGGTTCGAACAACACACGCGAAGGCAACTTTGGCCATCGCACGCAAATTGATAACACAACGACGAGCCATACCGGATCGCTGAGCAAACCGCGGCGCGGGTGCGAAGCGCAACTGCCAGCAGATCGGCTTATTTGCCAATCGTTGCTGCCCCGAAGAGAACCGGCCAGAGCGCGACCGGACCAAGTGCTTAGCGAATCTAAGGCACGGGTCGAAGGTTCGGTTCCGCTCAAGACCAACGCGTATCCCGATTGCCTATCAAGGCACGCCTTCGTCTCTCCCGGCGCACGGGGCAGCGCGATCACTTGCTGCGTTTCAGCGCATCGGTGATTTCCGCGCGGGCGACACCGATGAGCGTCTCCATTGCGCGGCGCGCATTGTCCGGATTGCGCATGCGTATGGCCTCCAGCACATCCTGGTGCTTCTGGATCGCCTGTTCGTGCGATTGGCTGGCGCGGTTGGTCAGCCGGAAACTGGCCAGCAGCGCCGCGCGGATCGCGCTGGCGAACTGACGATAGACCCAGTTTCCGCTGGCGTTGATGATCGCCGTGTGGAATTCGAGGTCGGCCCGGCTCCATTCCTCGTTGTCGCGTGCATTCGCATCGACCATGTCCTCGAAGGCCTGGGCAATCCTGGCCAGCTGTTTGGCGGTGGCCTTCGTTGCCGCGTGGGCGGCCGCCGCCGGTTCGAGCAACTGGCGGGCATCGATCAGCGAGGTATAGAACGCCTCGTCTCCGCCGATCGCCAGCATCACGTCAAGCACCAGCGGGTCGAGGTAGTTCCAGTTTTCTCGATGGAGCACGATCGTTCCGGCCCTGGTGCGTGATCGAACCATGCCCAAGGCGCTCAGATACTGCATGGACTCGCGCAGGCTCGTACGGCTGACGGCGAATTGCTCGGTCAACTCCGCCTCATTGGGGAGCGTCGAACCTTCGGCGAATTCGCCGGCCACAATCATGTGGACCAACCGTGACAGCAGGGACTCGCGAACAGTCCTCTTTCCGCGGGAGGCGATCTCGACGCCACCCTCTGTCAACTTCCTGTCCGTTTGCGGTATCGCCACAGATTTGTCTCCGATTCAATCGGTCTCAGCTTGCTGTCAGCCAAAGACCAGTCAAGCGTGGGCGTCAAAAAATACGATTTATAAGCGCAACTGTCCCCCGCGTAGAAATGTTTAGCACAGGATACCCTCATAAAAACACATCTTATAAAAAATAAATCGTATTTATATTGACATTGGTAAGACCAAGAATATGGTTGCCGTGGCTGGAGGAGCCGGGTGGATCCGCGTTCCTGACGCCATCAGATCTCAAGGGAGGGAGCGATGAAGCTCATTACGCGCGCCACGATGCTGGCACTTGGAACATTCGCCGCGGCGGGGCTGTCGCCCGCCTTCGCGCAGGATAAAGACCTGAAGGTCGGCGCGATCTACATGGACGCCCAGGGCTTCTATGCTGGCGTCCGCAAGGGCATCCAGACTGGTGCCGCCGATGCTGGCCGCAAGCTCGATGTCATCGAGACCAATGCGCAGGGCGACGCCAGCAAGGAATCATCCTTCATCGATTCCCTCATTTCCTCCGGTGTTCAGGCGATCATCGTTTCCCCGGTTTCCGCCGACGGTTCCTCGCGCGCGATCCGTCGTGCTCATGACGCGGGCATCCCGGTCGTTTGTTACAACACATGCCTGAACGACGCCGACATGAAGGAGTACGTCTCCGCCTACGCCGTCGGTGACCCCTATGATTTCGGCCACAAGCTCGGCGATGCCGCCGCCGACTATTTCATCGCCGAGAAGAAGGACGCGCCGAAGATCGCGGTTCTCAACTGCGAGTTCGTCGAGGTCTGCGTGACGCGCCGCAAGGGCTTCGAGGAAGCGCTTAAGGCCAAGGTTCCGGGCGCTCAAATCGTGGCCAACCAGGAAGGCGCGATCCTCGACAAGGCGGTTTCGGTCGCCAGCACCATGCTGTCGTCTAACCCTGACATCGATGCATTCTTCGGCGAAGCCGGCGGCGCGACCCTTGGTGCGGCCCGTGCCGTCAAAAGCCAGGGCAAGACCGGCCAGGTCGTGGTCTTCGGTGGCGACATGACCACTGAAATCGCCCAGGAACTCTCCGACTTCACGGTCATCAAGGCCGTTGTCGACATCTCGGGCCAGGGTCTTGGCAAGCTCGCGCTCGCCCAGGCGATTAAGTCCGTCGATGGCCAGGCACCGGCCGATATCAAGGTCCCCTACGATATCGATGTTTACAAGTCTTCCGAAGACGGCAAGGCTTGGCTTAAGGCGCACGCGGACGGTATTCCGTGAGGTTTTGAGCCGGAGTTTCACGGCAATCGAGGCCGCCAGGCGACTGGCGGCATCTTTCATCGGTGGAAAGTTTCATGACACAGATATCACGCTCGCCCGAGTTTGCTCACCGTCCGATCGCCTCGATCAAGGGGTGCACGCGCCGTTATCCCGGCGTGCTCGCGCTCGACAACGCGACATTCGCGGTGGCCGGCGGTGAGGTGAGGGCGCTGCTCGGCAAGAACGGCGCCGGCAAGTCGACGCTGATCCGGATGCTGACCGGCGCGGAAATTCCCGACAGCGGCACCGTCGAGGTCGACGGCGAGGAGCTGCGTCACAGCGGCTCCGGCCGCGCCCAGGACGCCTTCGACAAGGGCGTCCGCGTCGTCTACCAGGAGCTGAGCCTGGTTCCGGGCATGACGCTTGCCGAGAACCTGTTTCTCGGACGCTGGCCGCGAAAGGGCGGCGTCATCCAGTATGCGGAGATGGAGGCGGAGGCTTCCGAAGCGATGGGCCGGCTTGGTCTCGACCGCGCGCCCAACACGCTGGTCTCAAGCCTGAGCCCGGCCGAGCGCCAGCTGCTGGAGATCGCGCGCGTTCTGCTTGGAAAGCCGAAGCTCGTCATTCTCGACGAGCCTACGAGTTCGCTTGCCGCGGCCGAGGCGGAAAAGGTCATGGCTGCGGTGACGCGCATCGCGTCCGAGGGCATTGCCGTCATCTATGTCAGCCACCGCATGAACGAAATTCGCCAGATCGCGCATTCCGCGACGGTCATGCGCGACGGACGCATCATCGACACGGTTGATGTCAAGGGCGCCGATACGCGCGAGATCGTCCGGCTCATGCTGGGCTCGGAAGGATCGCAGGCGGCGGCGCTGGAAAACAGAAGCCAGAGAAAGACCGTGCTCGAGGTTCGCAACCTCGCGCTGGCACCGAAGCTGAGTTCGGTCTCGTTCGATCTGAAGGCGGGCGAAGTTCTCGGCATCGCCGGGTTGCTTGGAGCCGGCCGGACCGAGCTGCTGCAGGCCATCATGGGCGTCCGGCGCCAGGACCAGGGCGAGGTGCTCGTCGACGGCGCCGCGGTCCGGCCGGGACACTACAAGCGCATGCTGTCGCGCGGCTTCGGCTACACGCCGGAAAGCCGCAAGGAAGAAGGCATCGTTCCCCTTCTCGGTGTCGACGAAAACACGCTTGCGACGAACTTTTCCGGCGTCAGCAAGAGCGGCGTTCTCTCGGCAAAAATGATGGCTGAGGCGACGCGCCGGGTGATCGAACGGCTGCACGTCAAGACCGCGCGCACGGATACGCCGATCGGCACGCTGTCGGGCGGCAACCAGCAGAAGGTCGTCATCGGCCGCTGGGTCTATGCCGACAGTCGCGTTCTCTTGCTCGATGAACCGACCAGGGGCGTCGATGTGGAAGCCAAGGCGCAGATCTATGCCATCATCCGCCAGCTGGCGGCCGAAGGGCGCAGCGTCATCTTCGTCTCCAGCGAGATCGAGGAGCTGCCGCTCGTTTGCGACCGCGTGCTGGTGCTGCGAGACGGAACCCTTTGCGAAGAATTCAAATCACCAAACATCGATCAGGACGCCTTGATGGCTGCCTGCATCGCAGGACATTGAGGGAGAGGCGCGATGTCACTCGACCAGGCTGCAACGTCAGCATCCACCCGAAAGAAGTCAGGCTTCAGCTTTTCCCAGCATATGAATGAGCTGAGCCTCTTCGTCGCGATCGTCGTTCTCTATGTGGTCTTCACATCGACGGCCAACGGCTTCCTTTCCTTCAACAACCAGATCAATATCCTTCGCGATGCGGCCACGATTGGCATCGCGGGCTGGGCGGCGACATTGATCATCATCGCCGGCGAGATCGATGTCAGCGTCGGGCCGATGGTTGCGTTCATCTCGGTCGTCCTCGCCTTTCTGCTGCAATGGGGCGTGCCGACGCCGGTCGCTTTCGCTCTTTCGATCGTCATCGGAGCGCTGCTCGGTTCGATCGCCGGCGCCTTACGCGCCTATTTCGACGTTCCTTCGTTCGTTGCAACGCTTGGGCTCTGGAGCGCTCTTAGAGGGACGGCCTTGTTCGTGACCGACGCGCTTCCCGTTTCGATTGGCCGCAACGATACGCTCGATGCGCTTGATCGCTCCGTTCTGGGCATTCCGCCTGCCGCGATCATCATGCTGGTCTTCTTCGCGATCTTTGCCTTCGTCAGCCGCAAGACCGCCTTCGGACGCTCCGTCTTCGCGATCGGCGGCAACGCGCACGCCGCGTTTCTAAGCGGCATCAGCGTCTCGAAGATCCGCGTGGCGCTCTTTGCGATCGCCGGCGCCATGGCAGCCATTTCCGGTATTCTTCTCGTTTCCCGTCTCGGCTCGGGCAATGCGACCGCGGCGACCGGACTTGAGTTCGACGTCATCGCAGCCGTGGTCGTCGGCGGCACGTCGCTTTCCGGCGGGCGCGGCTCCATGCTCGGCACCCTGCTCGGCGTTCTCGTCATCACGCTCATCGGAAACGGCCTGGTCCTGCTTGGCATCAATCCGTTCTTCCAGCAGGTCGTGCGCGGTCTCATCATCGTTATCGCCGTCCTCGCCAATATCCAGGCGATCAAGCGCAGCATGTCGCGCAACAAGGGCTGATGCGATGACGGTGGTTGATCTGAAATCTGGATCGTTTTCGCTTCGCGTCTCTTCAAAGGGTGGCCTGGTCCTGGGCTTCTGGAAGGAGACGCAGGGCGAAAGCGTGCCTCTGCTGCGCCCGGCGACGTCGTCCGAGGCGGACGCCTTGGCGTCCTCCTGCTACCCGCTAGTCCCCTTCGGTAATCGCGTCCGCGACAACCGGTTCGTCTTCGAGGGGGCCGAATATCGGTTCGAGCCGAATACCGAATGGGACAAGCACTATCTCCACGGCGAGGGCTGGCAGGCCGATTGGGCAATCGACCAGCAGACCGATGACATGGTCGAGATGAGCTTCGTCCATCGCGACGGGAATACGCCTTACGTTTACCGCGCAAGCCAGCGCTTCGCGCTCGATTCCTCTGGCCTGACGATGACGCTGACGGTCGAAAATCGCGGCGACAAGGCAATGCCCTTCGGCCTTGGCTGGCACCCTTATTTCCCGATGACGCCGCAAACGACGCTCCAAGCCCGGTCGCAGGCATTCTGGACCGAGGTCGGGGGCTGGCTCCCGGGTGAGCGGACGGATATCCCTGATGATCTCGACTTCGGCGAGCCGGCCGAGCTGCCGCATCGCTGGGTTAATAACGGCTTCGAAGGCTGGGACGGCGAGGCGACGATTGCGTGGCCCGAGCGGCGGACGGCATTGAAGCTGACCGCAGATCCCGTCTTCAGGCACGCCTTCGTCTTCGTGTCGGACACCGGCTTCGATCCAAGCTTCCAGCGCGACTATTTCTGCTTCGAGCCGATGACGCATCTGGCCGATGGCCATCACCTCTCCGATCTGGGCGACCTGAAGGTGCTGGCGCCGCACGAACGCCTCTCGGGCAGCGTTCGGCTGAGCCCTGAGGCCATTTGAGACTACACAGACTGGAGTTGGTGAATGTCCGCGAAAGACCGTTACGACTACATCATTATTGGCGGCGGAAGCTCCGCCTGCGTGGTCGCGGCCAAATTGGTGCGAGAGGGGAAGGCGAAGGTTCTTCTGCTCGAACGGGGGCCGGCGAAGGCAAACCCGATCATGCAGTTTCCCGCGGGCTACATGAAGTTCCTCGCCAAGGACACCTACCTGACCATGCACCAGACGAAGCCGCAGCCTCAGCTAGACGGGCGCGGCCCGATTGTTCCGCAGGGCAAGGTTCTGGGCGGCGGCAGCACTGTCAATGCCATGGTCTACATGCGCGGCCAGGCTGCGGATTTCGATCTGTGGAACGAGCTTGCGACGCCTGAAGGATCGAACGACGATGCCTGGTCGTACCGGGACCTGCTGCCCTACTTCAAGGCGCAGGAGGACAACGACCATCTCGCCGGCGAGTTTCACGGGGTTGGCGGCCCGCTGAAGATCTCCCATCTCGGCCATACCAGCCCGATGACGCGGACCTACGTGAAAACCCTGCAAGGCATGGGCATTCCCTACAATCCGGATTTCAACGGCGCCTATCAGTTCGGCGTCGGCTTCATGCAGCACACGATCGACTGGACGACGCGCAAGCGCTCGAGCGCCGTCGACGCCTTTCTGGCGCCGGTCATGAACGATCCGCTGCTGACGATCGAGACGGGCGCCACCGTCACCGTGCTCGATATGGACGGCGACCGTGTCACCGGCGTGCGTTACATGCAAAACGGCACGCAGAAGCGCGCGGAAGCCGGCAACGAGGTCATTCTGGCCGCGGGCGCCTATCAGACACCCAAACTGATGATGCTGTCGGGCATCGGGCCGGAAGACGAACTGAAGCGCCACGGTCTGAAGACGACCGTCGCCCTGCCTGGCGTCGGCAAGAACCTGCAGGACCACTATGAGTGCCCTGTCGTGGCGACCACGAAGGGATCGTTCGGCTATTACGGCCAGGATCGCGGCTGGCCGATGATCAAGGCCGGGTTGCAGTACCTGATGTTCAAGTCCGGCCCGGTGTCCACGACGGGTGTAGAGACCTGCGCCTTCTACGATCCCGACGGTAACAACGAGCGGCCAACCATCCAGATGTTCTGCGTGCCGACCGTCTATCTCGATCGCGATGTAATGGGGACCAAGCCGGGCGACGGCGTGACCATCAATTCGCTGCTGCTTCGTCCCAAGGCGCGCGGTTCCGTCACGCTGTTGTCGAGCGATCCCTTCGCTAACCCTATCGTCGACACGCAGATTTTCGCGCATCCCGACGATCTGCGGCTGACGATGGCCAGCTTCCGCTTTGCCCGCACGGTGCTCGACGCGTCTCCGATGAAGGAACTGATCGACAAGGAAATCTTTCCCGGCCCCAACGTCACGAGCGACGAAGCGGTCGCCGCTCATTGCAAGCGCACCGTCAAGACCGGCTACCATCCTGTCGGAACCTGCAAGATCGGTGCGGACAACGACCCCGAGGCAGTGCTCGACACGCAGTTGCGGGTCCGGGGTACGCGCGGCCTGCGCGTCGTCGATGCCTCCCTCATGCCGACCATTGTCAGCGGCAACACCAACGCGGCGGTTCTGGCCGCCGCCGGAAAAGCCGCCGACCTCATTCTCAGCTAATGCGAGTAAGACCATGAAGATCACCAAGCTCACGACCTATATCGTCCCGCCGCGCTGGCTGTTTTTGAAGATCGAGACCGATGAGGGCATTGTCGGCTGGGGCGAACCCGTCGTTGAGGGGCGAGCGCTCACCGTTCAGGCGGCTGTTCATGAGCTCGAGGACTACCTGATCGGCAAGGATCCGTTCCTGATCGAGGATCACTGGACGGTCATGTATCGTGGCGGCTTCTATCGCGGCGGCGCCATTCACATGAGCGCGGTCTCCGGCATCGACCAGGCGCTGTGGGATATCAAGGGCAAGGCGCTCGGCCAGCCTATCCACTCGTTGCTGGGCGGCCAGGTGCGCGACAAGATCAAGGTTTACAGCTGGATCGGCGGTGATCGGCCCGCGGACGTCGCGCGCAATGCGAGAGATGTGGTCGCGCGCGGCTTCAAGGCGATCAAGCTCAATGGCTGCGAGGAAATGCAGATCGTCGATAGCAACGAGAAGATCGACAAGGCCGTCGAGACGATCGCGACCGTCCGCGAGGCGATCGGCTCGCATGTCGGTATCGGTGTCGATTTCCACGGCCGCGTGCACAAGCCGATGGCGAAGGTGCTTGCCAAGGAACTGGAGCCCTACAAGCTAATGTTCATCGAGGAACCGGTCTTGTCCGAGCACCGCGAAACACTGAAGGAAATCGCCAATCATTGCTCGACGCCGATCGCGCTGGGCGAGCGTCTCTATTCCCGATGGGACTTCAAGTCCGTTCTGTCCGACGGCTACGTCGACATCATCCAGCCGGATTTGAGCCACGCCGGCGGGATTACCGAATGTCGCAAGATCGCGGCGATGGCCGAAGCCTACGACGTCGCGGTCGCGCCGCATTGCCCGCTCGGCCCCATCGCGCTCGCGGCTTGCCTGCAGGTCGATGCGGTCAGCTACAACGCCTTCATCCAGGAGCAGAGCCTCGGGATCCACTACAACAAGAGCAACGACATTCTCGACTACATCTCCAACAAGGAGGTGTTCCATTATGCCGATGGTTTCGTATCGATCCCGCAGGGACCCGGTCTTGGCGTCGAGGTGGATGAGGCCTATGTCATCGAACGTGCGAAAGAGGGGCACCGCTGGCGCAACCCGATCTGGCGTCACGAGGACGGCAGTTTCGCCGAGTGGTGATGGAGGCCGCCATGTCCAATCGTCTACTCAACAAGCGTATCCTCATCACCGGCGCCGCGCAGGGCATCGGCCTTGCTATCGCCAAGGCATTCGCGCGAGATGGCGCACGCCTGTTCCTGATTGATCGCGACGAGGCGCTGCTTGATCAGGAAGCGGCGAGGCTGAAGGGTGAGGGGTATCGGGTCGGCGCGCGATCGGCCGATATTACGGACGCCAAGGCGATCGTCGCGGCTGTCGCCGAGGCTGAAGCCGGGATCGGCCGGATCAACGCGCTGGTCAACAATGCCGGCGTCAACGTGTTTTCCGAGCCACTGGATACCAGCGACGAGGAATGGAACCGCTGCTTCGACATCAATCTCAAGGGGGCGTGGAACTGCTCGAAGGCGGTTCTGCCCGGCCTGATCGACCAGGGCGGAGGCGTGATCCTCAATATCGCCTCGACCCATGCCTTCACGATCATCCCGCATACCTTCCCATATCCCCTGGCAAAGCATGCGCTGCTTGGCATGACGAAATCGCTGGGGCTCGAATACGCGCCGAAGAACGTTCGCGTGAATGCGCTTGCCCCCGGCTATGTCGCGACCCAGAAGGTCATCGACTACTGGAACGGCTTTCCCGATCCTGAGGCGGCGAAGGCCGAGACGATGAAGCTTCATCCCGGAGGACGAATTGCGACGCCGGAGGAAATCGCCATGGCGGCCGTGTTCATGATTTCGGACGAGTGCCCGTTCATGAACGCGACCTGCCTGACGGTGGACGGGGGTCTGAGCGTTCTGCAGCACGCTGTATGAATGCGTCGGATAGATGTGCTCCACGTATCTTCACATCGGTCCACCACATCTGCCGGTTCGTGGAATGTGTTACCCCATCCGTTTGCTGTCGCTTCCCCAACCAGCCGACCCTCCAGGAAATCGAGTGCGCGGATGGTATCGAAACTAGCCGAGCCTCCCGCTGTAACGCAACCCGTTCCGCGACCAGAAGATCATCGCTTTCAACCGGCAGAAGCTGTCGTTCACCGAGCCCTGCTGCATCAAGAAGCCGAATATACGTCAGCAGTTGTGACCTGAGATCCATTCCCGTCAAACCCGTTGCAATCGGACGGGGTCCATATACATCCAGACATGACATCGCCCGTCAGAGGCCGGTTGGAAAATCGAAAAATTGGGATTAAACGAAGCCGCTAACGCGGCATAAAGCTGGGATAAGCTAGGCCTTAGCGGGCTGCGCATCTTTCGGCGGGTTTAGGTCAGAGAAACGTCCCTATCGCTCAATTGCACTCGCCTTGTGCCGGCATTGGCGAAAGTGATCGCTTGCATTAGACTGTGGTTTGGGCGCCCTGCGGCTTCGGGCTAGTGAGATCGGACGATCTCGTCGGGCAAGCAGGAAAGGCACCACATTCTGGAAGTCTGATTTCGAATTGGAGACTGGCGAACTTGAAATTGCCGTCCATCGCGGGCTTTCGACGTGAGGCGAATATGTTTGTGGAAGGGTCAGCGGCCGGATTACGGGCGGATGAGTTTGTGCTCTCGAATCTTTCGCCCAGTGTCGCTCAAAGGCGGTTCGCGCTTGGCGTTGTGTTCGTGCTGCTCGTTGTCTTTGTCATCGTGGCAGGCCCGCTCTCTGGGCTGCCACTGAGGCGGGTTGACGCCTTTATACCCGCCTACGGCACTGCGATTTTCCTCATCGACTCTATCACCGCAGCCCTGCTCTTCGCGCAGTTTTCCGTCCTACGCTCGCATGCGCTCCTCGCACTAGCGAGTGGCTATTTCCTGACGGCGCTCATCGCAATTCCTTGGACGCTCACATTTCCAGGCGTATTGGCGCCGGAGGGCGGCCTTGGCGGCGGCCTCCAGAGCACGGTTTGGCTCTATGTCCTGTCCCACGCGGGCTTCGCCGTGTTCGCGATCGTCTATACACTGTTGAAGGATGCCGATCCGATGGAGGCGCTGTCGCCACGCTCCATTCGTGCGAGGGTCTTTATGACTGTCGGATCAGTTACTGCGCTCGTCTGTTGCGCAACAGTCTTCGTTACAGCAGGCCATGCGTTCCTCCCGCGCATCATGCTCGACACGGCGGAGGTTTCCTATCTCTGGTACTACGTGGTCGGACCGATGGCGGGATTATTCGTCGTCGCGCTTTTCTTGCTATGGCTGCGGCACCGCTCGGTTCTCGATCTCTGGCTGATGTTAGTCTTGTTCGCATACATCATCGAGATCGCCCTAACCGCCTTTCCTATCCCGTACCGCTTTAGCGTCGGCTGGTATGCCGGGCGAGTTTACGGCGTGTTTTCCGGCAGCCTTGTGCTGCTCACCCTGATGAAAGAAGTGACGATGCTATACGGTGAACTGCTGCGCGCAGTCGTTGGCCAACGCCGCGAGCGCGAGGTGCGTCTGCTGACAGGGGACGCGGTCGCAGCCACCGTGGCGCACGAGATCAAGCAGCCATTGTCGGCGATAACTATGGACGCCAGTGCGAGCCTGCGCTGGCTTGATCGCGCGACGCCCAACATCGATGAGGCCAAAGCCGCATTACAGCAAATCGTGAACAACGGGCACCGTATGGGCGCGGTGATCGATAATATTCGGACGCTCTTCAAGACCGAAGCACGAATCCGGACTTCGCTCGACGTCAACAATCTGATCCGCGAAGCTCTGGCGCTCGTGCGCTACGATCTGCAGACGCATCGGGTAGCGGTTCAAACCGACTACAACCAATCGCTCCCAACGATAGAGGGCAACGAGGTTCAGCTGCAGCAGGTGCTCGTGAATTTGATCACGAACGCGATCGATTCAATGGCCACTGAAGATGGGGACCGGGTACTTTCCTTAAGGTCTAAAGTCTACGACTCCAGCTGTCTGATGGTGTCGGTGGAAGACATGGGGAAGGGCGTCGAGCCGAGCGCTATCGATCTGATATTCAAACCGCAGTTTACGACCAAGGTGAACGGGATGGGGATGGGGTTGTCGATTTGCCGGTCGATCATCGAGGCCCACGGGGGCCAGTTGTGGGTGACCGCCAATCTACCCCGAGGCGCCATTTTTCACTTCACGTTGCCCGCCCACCGGCAGCACTAGCGCCCGCAACAACGCACGGGCGGCCCGGAATTTTCCGGAGATGCAGCCGCCTGACCCCGGCGAGGTCAGGGAAGCGCTCTCCTGTGTCGCTAACGACGCCGATGGAGCCGAGAAATCATCGATCGCATCCCAAAGCAAACCAAGAAGGCGCCACTTCGAAAAGAGCGTTTCGATCTTAATGCGGCAATCAATGAAGTGGTCATATTGGTGCGAAGCGTGACCACGCGGAATGGTGTTTCGGTCCAGACCCGGCTATCGGCGGAATTGGTTCCGGTTCTGGGAAATCACGTTCAGCTACAACAAGCTTTGCTTGTTCATCATGCACCTATAGCCATTCGCAGGACCCGTCGTGTGGGCACCCAGTTATGCAACTACAGTGGCGCTCCGCATCGAGTTGTCTGAGAGAATGGCATCCGTGTGCCGCCCGTGTCCCGTAAACCTTGGCTTATATTGACGATGATTGCGAAGCCAATTCGGCATGGCTCGTGATCGACGCTTCCGCCGGGCCAAAGAGGTCGCGCGTCTAATCAGCTTTGACAGAGGGAAATCGCCTGGTCGTCGGTTCGGCTCCTTTCAAGAGCTGAGGAAGCGGAGAATAATTTCGTGAGCTATTTCTCGCGCGCTTTCACAGATGCTTACGTTAATGACGGCGGGTCCCCTTCATGCTAAGTCTCCAGCGATGACCCGACCGGAAATTCTCGTGACGCCTGCCCAATTCGATATGTTTGCTGAGGACGTGGCCGCTCACGAGGCCAAGTCCGTCTCCGAACGGCCGACGAAGCGGATGGCTGCCGGGGCAATGGGTGAGGCGGATATGGTCTCGCTCCTGATGGCGACTGGCCGCTATCGTATTTTGCACAAGCTCGAACCACGGCAGGTCGCCCAAACGCCCCGGCCACAGTTTCCGATGTTCGGCGTCATCCTCGACACGGAGACGACGGGGCTCAATCACCGCAAGGACGAGATCATCGAAATCGGCGCTATCGCGTTCTCCTTCGATAGTGAGCGTCGGATTGGCGACATCACCGGTGTTTATGGCGGTCTTCGGCAGCCGAGCTTTCCGATCCCCCCTGATATCACCAGGCTGACCGGCATCACCGACGAGATGGTCGCGGGACAGACAATCGATATGGAGGCTATGCGGTCGCTGATCGAGCCGGCGGACCTGATCATTGCCCACAATGCCGGCTTCGACCGTCCGTTCAGCGAAGCATTCTCATCGCTATTTTCCAACAAGGCGTGGGCATGTTCGAACACCGAGATCGACTGGTCTTCACGCGGGTTCGAGGGCACGAAGCTCGGGTATCTGATCGGCCAGGCAGGCTTCTTTCACGACGGTCACCGAGCGGTAGATGACTGTTTTGCTTTGCTGGAAGTGCTCGATCGGGATACGGGCGCTGAAATGATGACGCCGTTCGCCGAACTTTATGAGGCAAGCCAGAGATGCCGGGTCCGGATTTTCGCCGAGAACAGCCCCTTCGATCTCAAGGATCACCTGAAGGCGCGCGGCTATCGATGGTCGGACGGAAGCGAAGGAAGGCCCAAGTCATGGTGGATGGAAGTCAGTGAACCTGACCTTGAAGAAGAGCTTCGCTATCTGAGAAGCGAAATCTACCGCTATCCTGACGCGGATCCGCCGATCCGGTATTTGACGGCATTTGACCGCTTCAGGGCCTGATGGCTTGGAAACAGGCGCAAGCTCGTACGCCTGTGCATGATACGCACGTCTGTATTGCGGTGCAGCGTCTTTCGCGTTTTCCAACGAGCCCGTATAACTAGCTCCACCGAAGCGATGCACATCCTCCTGCAAAGCTTCGTATTTTCAGGCGGACCGTTCCTCCTCCCGAGGACGCCTGAGTGAACGGCGATACTCCTCCTCCCGATCGCTGTTCGAATATTTCAAAAGCCTGCCGCACGTCCTCCCGCGGCAGCCTTTTTCGTTTCTGTTTTTTTGCTGGGATCCGGGAAGACGTTACAGGTAGCGTGGGGATCCGCCGAGGGCCATGGGTATCGCCCCGCCTGTCGCCAAAATGCTGGATCAGCCCCCCGGCTGAGGCATTCCTACGCTTCATTCCGATCAAGCGCACACTTTACATCATAGAAACATAGTTGCTAAGATGAATTGTTGATGCGAATTGAAGTGTGCCTGTTGGTGCGCGATTTTCAAAAGGATGATCACAGTGTCTCGAAATTATGCCGCCTATGCCGATGATGCGTTCTCGGGCAAGACTGTTCTCGTAACAGGCGCAGCGAGTGGAATGGGTCTCGAGACGTCTCGCGCTTTCGCCTCCAAGGGGGCGGAGATCGTTATGGCCGATCGCGATCAGGATGGGCTTGCGCGGTATGCTTATGAACTTCGTGCAACCGGCGCGAAAATCCACACCGTGACGGTCGATATTGCAAATCAGGACAGTATCGCCGCGCTCTTCGACTACTGTGATGCCAATCTCGCAGGGCTCGACAACGTTGTGACCTGTGCGGCTATCATTACCGCAAGGCGGCTCTTCGAGCAGGATTGGGCGCATTGGCACAAGGTACTCGATGTCAATCTGCTCGGGACGTTCTTTACTGTCCAAGCGGGCGTGAAGCGCATGCTTGATAACAGCGACGGCGGGAACATCGTCTGCGTTGCCTCCGACGCCGGTGTGCATGGTGGCGGCGGGCTGATTGCAGACACTGCTTATGCCGCCTCCAAGGCCGGGACGCTTTCCTTGGTCAAGTCGATCGCGCGCGAACTGGCGGGAAAGAAGGTGCGGATCAACGCGCTCAATCCGGGGCCGACAGATTCGCCGATGCATTCCCATATCGATCAATCGCTGAAGGATCGCATTGCCGGCAATCTGCCGATGCGCCGCATGGGCAGGCCTGATGATATGGCGGCAGCCATCATGTTCCTCTGCTCGGATGCTGCAAGCTTCGTCTATGGCGCCGCCCTCGATGTCGACGGCGGATCGATGTTCCGCTAGAGGAGACAGACCATGGCAGAGACGAAGCACCGCTATGCTTATGCAGCCGATATCCCTGAATACGATGAGGTTGACATTCTCGTCATCGGTGGCGGACCATCGGGATTGTCGGCCGCGATCGCAGCGGCGCGGCTTGGCGCCAGGGTCCGGCTTGTCGAACGCTATGGCTTCTTGGGCGGCAACCTCACAGCCGGGCTTGTCGGGCCTTGCATGACGTCCTACTCGCTCGATGGCAGCCAGCAGCTGATACGCGGCATCTACGAAGAATTCGTGCAGCGCATGATGGCGATTGGCGGCGCGTTGCACCCAAGCACGATCCCGGCCGGTTCTGCCTATTGCGGCTTCATCGTCCACGGTCATGACAAGGTGACCCCGTTCGAGCCGGAGGCGGCAAAGGTCGTTGCACAGCGCATGTGCGTCGAAGCTGGTATGGATCTGCTGCTGCACACAATGGTCGTAGATGCGATCGTCGATGATCATGGCGAGACGCCACGTGTGCTTGGTGTCGTTTGTGCCGGCAAGGGCGGCCTGAAAGCGGCGCGCGCCAAGGTCGTCGTTGATTGCTCGGCCGATGGCGACGTTGCGCATTTTGCAGGCGTTCACACGCGCCAGGGACGCGACAGCGACGGACTGGCGCAACCCCAGACCCTGTTCTTCCGGGTGCAGAATGTCGATGACGCGGTCGTGGAGGAGTATGTTCGTTCGCATCCCGACGATTTTCGGCCATTTTCGTCGATCGTTGCGAAGGCGACCGCGGAGGGACGCTTTCCTGCACCGCGGCGCGGTATCGGTCTCTATAAGACGATGGAGCCGGGCGTCTGGCGGATCAACACCGGTCGCGTGCTCCGCCGCAACGGTGCCGATGCCGCAGAGCTTACGTTGGCGGAAATGGAAGGCCGCGAACAAACGGTCGCCCTTCTCGATTTCTTCCGCAACAACCTGCCGGGCTTCGAGAATGTGGAGCTCAGGGATACGGCAACGCAGATCGGCGTTCGCGAAACGCGACGCATCGAGGGTGATTATGAATTGACGCTCGAAGACCTGCACAGCGGCCGGCCGTTTGAAGATGTCATTGCGCTTTGCGGCTATCCGCTGGATATCCACGATCCGACTGGATCGGGCGGAGGCACAGGCGGCGATGCGCCGTCAACGGCCAATGTCTATCAGATACCGTACCGGGTTATGGTGCCGCGTTTCCATGAAGGTCTTCTGGTGTCTGGCCGAGCAGTGTCAGCAACGCATGAGGCATTGAGCGCAATCAGGGTCATGCCGCCTTGCTTCGCGCTCGGTCAGGCGGCCGGCGTGGCTGCCGCACTTTCGATCGGAAACCGTGCCAGCCCGCGGCATGTGGACTATGCCGACCTTCGGAGAGAGTTGCTGGCCCAGGGCGCCTATCTCGGCTAACGACCGGTCAGGCCTTCAGATGCAGGGTCACCAATACGGTGCATTCGGCGCCTTCGTCGAAACGTGCCGCGACGCGGAGCCAGTTGCCGAAGTGGCTGATGCGAGCTGCTGCGATTGAGTCTAGATCGGACGGCATCTGGAATTCGGTGCCCTCACGCACCCAATGCATCCCGTCCGGCGAGATTTCGACCCAACCCCTGGCGGCTCTGCCCAGAGGGGCTTTGAGGGCGCGAATGAAGAACACTGCTTCATGTGCCCAACCGGCCTCGTAGGGCTCGCTTGCCGCTTCACCGCTCCAGCGCTCGTTGCGGGCAATAATCGCGGTAATGTTCTCGGGCAGCATCAGAAGTCCCCTGAAATGCAAACGGAATCGACGTAGAGAAAAGCGCGTTTTGCGCTATCGGTCTCGGCAAACAGGCAGAAGTTCAGCATGCACCAGAGGTTCTTCATTGCCGGAATGCGAATGGAATCGAAACCAGAGAGATCAAAATGGCGATCGTTGCATTGCAGGCCGGTTGCCGTCATCGACGCCAGGTCGAAATCGAAACGAAGATAACTCCAGTTTACCTTGGTCGGGATCTCGTTGTAGCAAAGGCGCTGATCGCCGTCGGGCAGATCGAGCCAGCCCTCAGGCGACAGATGGTAGTGGCTAACTGTCTTGTCCTCGTTTCCGATAGGCTTGAACGGTGTGGTCTCGCGTTTGTACTGCCATTTCTGCAAATGCTTCCCGCCTTCGGCATTGAGGAAACGAAGATGCGGCATGACGCGCTCGCCATCACCGTCCCGGTCGCCACATTGCAGGTCGAAGAGAAAGCCGATCGAGCGAACATCGGTTTCGGAGAGTTTCAACTCGGTTGCTTCCGGCTTGAAGGTAAAGAACGCTTCAAAGCGGATCGGACCACGCGCCCGGAATGTATGCCGTTTGATCGCGACATTCTGGGCACCCGGCCGTGGCTTCGTTGCGATCTTCAGCGCGTATGAGGAACCCATGCCGCCATGCGAGCCTGCGTCCCAGTGGCTGAGGGTCGAAAGCATCGCGCTGGAATGCTGCGCATATCCGGGAAGCATCGAATCCAGCGTTTCTTCGTAATTGCCGACAAGCTGTGACCAGCCGCAGTGGCCGCGCGAGAAGTTGTCGAATGAGAGGATGCGGGGCAGGGGGTCGAAACGGCTGAGCGCCGGGTCGGCCCGCAGCATCGCAAGTCGCATCGCCTCTGTCATCTCGGCCGCCGTCGGAAGAGTGGATGTGGTCATTGCTCCTCTGCCCTCACTGGATGCGTAGCCGCTTGACGGCATCCCAATCGATTTCGACGCCAAGGCCTGGCGCGGAGGGCACGTCGAGCGTGCCGTCCTTCTGGCGCAGGCAGCCGGGTGCAAGATTTGCGAGGTTGCGCTTGAAGGGGCTCAGATCGCACTCGCATTCCATCACGCGGAAATTCGGCAGCGCCGACGCCAGATGAACGCTGGCTGTCTCGCAGATGATGCCGGACATGCCGATATGCGGCGCGTAAGCGACATCGTGCAGGCCGGCATATTCCGCCATGCGCCTCGTCTCGCTGATCCCGCCGGCTCGCGCGACGTCCGGCTGCAGTATGGAAAGCGTGCGGTTGGCGACAAGACGCTGCGCCTGATCGGCCACGAAATTGCTTTCGCCTGCCGCCAACGGCACGTCGCAGCGTTTCCGAAGCTCCTCGTAGCCCTGCTCGTTTTCAGGCGCGAGAGGCTCCTCGAACCAGAAATAGCCGTTGGCCGAAAGCGCGCGGCCGACTTCGACCGCCTCGTCCAGCGTATAGGCCCAGTTGGCATCGACGCAGAGTGCGACGTCGTCGCCGGCGCTCTTTCTCAAGCGTTCGATCCGGCGGCACGCCTCCTTGACGGGTTTGGCCATCTTCACCTTGATGCGCGGGAAGCCTTCGCTCGTATAGCGCTCGAGCTCCCGGTCGGCCTCGGCATCCTCCACCCAGTTGATGGCGGCCGCATAGACGTCGATCCTCTCGCGGCCGATACCGCCCAGGAGCTTGGCGATCGGCAGGCCCGCCGACTTTCCGAGGATATCCCAAAGCGCGATGTCGACACCGGCGATTGCCTCTATCAGCATCCCGCCGGCGCGCCCTGAAAGAGCGCGGCGCATGGATTGCCAGAGTGCTCCGATGTTGCGGGCGTCCTGCCCGATGAGCCGGGGCTTAAGCGAAGTCTCGATCAATTCCGCATAGGCCTTGGGGGAAAACCGCGCCAGGGTCTCGCCGACGCCGACGATGCCATCCGCGGTGCGGACCTCCACCAGGACAATCGACACCTGATTATAGGCGCCCCAGGACGTGACGGTCGGCTTCGGCAGCGTCTGCGTCAGGGGGTGGGCGATCACGTCGGTAATGCGGATCGCGTTGGTCGTGCCGATGTTCCCGTTGTCCATTGGCCTGTTCGCTCGATGTTTCTCTCGCCGCTTCCGGCTGTCTCTGCTAGTTCTAGCCACAGATCATCATCTTGGCAACTGATAAACCTAGTTGCTAAGTTAGAAACTGAATGATAGCGTTGAGATCAATGAGGAGAGAATGACAGAAAACCAGGGACGGAAATCCGTGTTTGCTGCCAAGCCAGCCAGCCCCTCGCGACTTGCGGATGGCGTATCCGATGCGATCGCGGCTGCGCTTTTTGATGGCCGTATCTCGCCCGGCGAGCCGCTGCCCCCGGAAGGCGAAATCGCCAGGGAGTTCGGGGTGTCGAAGCCGATCGCCCGCGAAGCGCTGCGGCAGTTGACGGCGGCTGGCCTCATTTTTACGCAGCAGGGCAAGGTCGCGCGGGCAAAGACGCTGAGCGGCGAACCGATGGACAAGATTTACGGCTATGCCGTCCGCTCCAGCCTGAAGCGGCTGCAGGAGGCTAATGAGATGCGCCGCGTCGTGGAGACCGGTATTGCACGTCTCGCCGCCGAGAGGCGCGACGCCGAGGGTCTTTCCGCCATGCGTCAGGGCCTTGCCCAGATGTCGGCTTCGCTTCTTGAGCCCGCCGGCTTTACCGATGCCGATATTCGCTTCCATCTCGGACTTGCCATGGCGACCGGCAACTTCATGATACGGGTGCAGATGGAAGGCATGCGCTCGGTACAGCGCGAAGTGTCCGAGCTGTTTTCGCGGCGCGCCAACCGCAGCGATGCCGACTGGCGTGCCACGATCGCCCGTCACCAGGCGATATACGATGCGATTGCCGCCGGTGACGCCGATCTCGCCGAACAGAAAATCCGGGCTCATTTCGACGCCGCGGATATCGCTTCGCTTGAAGTGGCTGACAAGCTTTCTGGTGATCAGGCATGACGGCGGCGCGCTTCTCGTTGGCGAAGAGACGTGCGCTGGTGACGGGCGCCAGTTCGGGTATCGGACGGGCCGTCGCGCTCGGCCTTTCCCAGCATGGCGCTGATGTCGTCCTGCACCATTTCGGCAATGAGGCGGGCGCGCGGAAAACCGCGGCTGAAATCGGCGGAAACGTCCCGATCCTGGAGGCGGATTTCACAATGCCTGGCGCTGCGGAGGCGATTGCGGAAAAGGCGCTACGCGACTGCGGCCCGATCGACATCCTGATCGCCAACGCGGCAATTGAGCGACGCATGCCATGGGCTGAAGTCGATACGGCGCAGATCACCGCGCATATGACGGCGAATTTCGCGACGCTGATCTCGCTCGCAGGCAAACTGATTCCCCCGATGGCCGAGCGCGGTTGGGGGCGGGTGATCGCGACTGGCAGCATCATGGCCGCGAGGCCACGTGCGGAGACGCTGGTCTATGCCTCGCTGAAAGCAGCGCAGCTGACCGCCGTCCAGGCCATTGCGCGCGACGTTGGTTCGCGTGGAGTGACGCTCAATGTCGTCTCCCCCGGCGCGATCGAGATCGAGGCCAATGCGGAGCGTTACGGCGACGCCGCGTTTCGCAAGGCGGTTGCAGCCAAGATCCCCATCGGCAGGCATGGCCGGCCCGAGGATGTGGTCGGAGCTTTCGTCTTTCTGTGCAGCGATGCCGCAGGCTACATCACCGGCGCGAATATTCCCGTTGACGGAGGATGGTCGATTGGCGATGCGCCCGGGTCGCTTCCGGGGACAGCGGCATGAGGAGAGAAAAGACAATCAGGCAGAACGCTCTGCCACCGCGGTCCGGCGTTTGAAGTCAATCGCGCGGACAGCCTGATAACCCAGCGACCAAGGGAGGAAACCATGAGGGCCGCACTAGCAGGTATTGCAGCATCCGCTCTGACACTGTTGATGACGACGACCGCCGCATTCGCGACCGATCTGCGCATGACGGTGTGGACGGGCAGCGAAGCGCATCTGAAGATGCTGAACGGCATCGCCGAAGGCTTCAAGAAAACCCATCCCGACGTCAATGTCCGGTTCGAGACGGTGCCGGTCAACGACTATACCCAGAAGCTTACGTTCCAGATTGCCGGCGGCAATGCGCCCGATATCGCCTGGATGATGGAAGACGCCGCGCCGGCCTTCGAAAACGCCAATCTGCTGATGGATCTCGGCCCCACCCTCAAGGCGACCGAAGGATATGACTTCGCCGACTTCTCCGAGCCGGCAATGGGCCTGTGGCAGAAGGACGAGACCGTCTACGGCATTCCGTTCTCCACATCGCCCTTCCTGATCTACTACAACAAGGACATGTTCGACAAAGCCGGGATCGAGGATCCTGAACAGCTTTATGCCAAGGGCGAGTGGAACATGGAAAAGTTCCAGGAGGTCGCCAAGAAGCTTGCCGAGGCCAATCCGGGAAAATGGGGCTTCGAATTCAAGGACGGCGAAGGCTACGCATCGCGCATGACCCACGCCTTCCTGCCGCCGATCCGTGCATATGGCGGCGACATCTGGTCCAACAAGCAGTGTGGCTTCGACAAGCCGGAAGCCGTCAAGGCAATCAAGCAGCTTCATGACATGGTCTTCAAGGACAAGTCGATCGTGCCGCCTGGTGAACAGGGTGATTATTTCTCCGGCAATTCGGCGATGACGATCAATCAGATCTCGCGTGCATCGAAAATGGCGGAAGCCGGCTTCAAGTGGGGTCTGGCGCCGTTGCCGGCAGGCCCGGCGGGTGAATCGCCTGTCATCGGGCAGGCGGGTCTCGTGGTCTTCGCCTCGGGCAAGAACACGGAAATCGCAGCACAGTTCGTTGCTTACATGACCAACAAGGAAAATGTCGCCACGATGGCGCAGTTCTTCCCGCCCGCGCGCAGGAGCGTTCTCGAAAGCGATGCTTTCGTCAACAGCAACAAGCTCGTTTCGCCGCAGCAGATGAAATATGTGGCCGACGCAATCGCCAAGGGCCGCGTCCACCCTGCGCATGAAAAGGCGCCACAGATACAGGCGGCCATGGCACCGCGCGTTGATGCCCTGTGGAAGCCTGATGCCGATGTGGACGCCGCGATCAAGGGCATCTGCGCGGCAATTCAACCTCTGCTCTAAGCGACAGATGATGACCGAGACAGTCCGCAGCACGAAGCGTACCCGGGAGAGGCCCTGGCTCACGCTGAAGATAAGGGAGATGATGGAGGCATGGCTTTTCGTCAGCCCCACCCTCATCGGCTTCCTCATCTTCTTCCTGGGGCCACTCTGCGCCGTCGTCTACTATTCGATGACGGAATGGAACCTGCTGACCCAGCAGGCGACATTCGTCGGGCTGCAGAATTTTCACAACGCACTGCTGGAAAACCCGGATTTCTGGCATGTCGTGCGAAACTCGGTCATCTTCGCTCTGGGGCTGGTGCCTCTCAACATGGCACTGGCGCTGGCGCTTGCTCTCGCGCTTTCGCGCCCCTTCTTCGGCGTCGTGTTCTTCCGCACCGTCTTCTTCGCCCCTGTCATCACATCGGCGATCGCCTGGGCGATCGTCTGGAAATTCATCCTTCAGGGGGAGGGCGGCTTCATCAATCAGGTGCTGGCGCTGGTCGGCATCACGGGGCCGAACTGGCTGCGCGAGCCGAACTGGGCGATGGCGGCCGTCATCGTCACGCGTGTCATCAAGATGGTCGGCCTGAACATGATCCTCTACATCGCCGCCTTGCAGGCCATTCCTCGCGATTATGAAGAGGCAGCACGCCTGGAAGGCGCCTCGCGCTGGCAGGTCTTCCGGATGATCACTTGGCCGCTACTCGCGCCCGCGACGCTTGTCATCATGGTCATCACCACGATCGGATCGTTCAAGGTCTTCGACCATATCTACCAGATGACGGGCGGAGGGCCCGAGAACGGGACGTTGGTCCTTGCATTCTACATCTACCAGCAGGGCTTCAAGTTCTTCAATGTCGGCTATGCCTCGGCGCTGGCGCTGATCATGTTCGTCATCGTCATGATCCTGACACTGCTGCAGGTGTTGCTGAGACGGAAGGGATCGGAATGACGACGACGCGCCGCTCGATTGAAATCCTCTACCGTGTCTGCTGGACGCTCGCGCTCCTGATCGCTGCCATTCCTTTCGTCTTCCCGTTTATTTGGATGATTTCGGCCGGCTTCAAGAGCGTGACCGAGATCTTCGGGGCTCCGACACTCATTCCGAGTGTCTGGCGCTGGCAGAACTATATCGAGGTCTTTACCTATCAGCCCTTTGCCCGGCAGTATTTCAACTCGCTCTACATCGCGATTGTCGTCACCGGCCTTACGCTTCTGATCTCTTCGCTCGCAGGCTATGCGCTTGCCCGCTTGCGCTTTGCCGGCGCGGGCCTGCTGATGCTGTTCCTCGTATCGGCGCTCATGGTTCCCGAGGAGGTGACGATCATTCCGAACTTCTTCCTGATGCGCTGGCTGGGTCTCGTTGATACACATTGGCCGCTTATCCTGCTGCCGACCTTCGGTCCGCAGGGCGTCATGGCGACGTTCCTGATGCGGCAGTATTTCCTGGCGCTGCCGAAGGAACTCGAAGAGGCGGGGAAAATGGATGGTCTCAGCCGCTTCGGCATCTGGTGGCAGGTCGCCTTGCCGATGTCGCGCCCGGCGCTTGCTGCCGTTGCCATCATCACCTTCCTGCATTCCTGGAACCTATTCCTCGAGCCGCTGATCTTCGTCAGCTCGCTCAACATGTTCACGCTGCCGCTCGCGCTCTCGAATTTCAACGACAGCTACGGCCTTCCGCTCTGGAACCTGCAGCTTGCCGCAACAAGCCTGGCGGTGGTGCCGATCCTGATCGTCTATCTGATCGCCCAGCGTCAGATCATCGAAAGCTTCGCGCTGTCAGGCGTGAAAGGATGAGAAAGCTTCTCGCATGACCAGTGTCTCGCTCAAGGGAATTGTAAAACGCTTCGGCTCCATCGACGTGATCCGTGGCGTCGATCTCGATATCAGGGATGGCGAGTTCGTCGTTTTCGTCGGCCCTTCCGGCTGCGGAAAGTCCACGCTGCTTCGCCTGATTTCGGGCCTGGAGCATATCAGCGACGGCGAATTGCGAATCGGCGAACGCGTCGTCAACGAGGTTCAGCCCTCGCAGCGCGGTGTTGCTATGGTCTTCCAGTCCTATGCGCTCTATCCGCATCTGACGGTTCGCGAAAACATGGGCTTTGGCCTGAAGGTGCGAAAGGTAGCTGCCGATGAACGCCAGCGCCGCGTCAACGATGCGGCCGCGACCCTGAAGCTCCAAGCGCTCCTCGACCGTTATCCCCGCGAACTCTCCGGCGGCCAGCGCCAGCGTGTCGCGATCGGCCGCGCGATCGTCGGCGAACCTGACGTCTTCCTGTTCGACGAACCATTGTCGAACCTCGATGCCGAACTGCGCGTGCATATGCGCTCGGAGATCGCCGGGCTGCACAAGCGCCTGTCGACGACGATGATCTATGTCACCCACGACCAGATCGAGGCCATGACCCTCGCCGACAAGATCGTCGTGCTGCGCGACGGCCGCATCGAACAGGTCGGCTCGCCGCGCGAACTCTACGAGCATCCCGCCAACATATTCGTGGCTCAGTTCATCGGCAGTCCGAAGATGAATGATTTGCCGGCCGTAAACACCAAGCTGCTGACGGATCATGTCTCCGTCCCGAGCGGCGCAGAGCGCGTTGGTGTGCGGCCGGAACACCTGAAGGTGGTCGATAACAACGGAAAAGCTGCCAAGGCCAGCGTCACGCTTTGCGAATATACAGGCGCCGCGACGCTGTTGCATGTGACTTTGGACGATGGGACACCCTGTCTGGTGCTCAGCGACGACAGGCAGGAATATGGCGCCGGTGACACCGTCGGCATTGCAGCCGAGCCAAACAGGCTGCATTTCTTTGGATCGGACGGCCGCGCGATCGCGTGAGAGCATCGCGTAGCGCGAAAGACCGGTTCGCTTGAGGTGTTCGGCGGGCGGCGACAGCCTAAACATCGCGCAGCCTTTCCGTGATGCAGGACCTTGCCCGGCAGGGCGCCAACGTGCTGGTAGTCGGACAGACATTCAAAGATCAGCAGGTCGCTACGTCCGTTTCCTGAAGGCGGCCGTCAGTCTGGTGAAAGATGTCAGTCGTCGCGGCCGAACTTCCTACCGAGAAGCTGGACCTTGTAATTATGACTACGGGGATCATAGAGCCGAAGCGAGAGGTGACGGCTGAAGGCATCGAGCGCGATCTGGCCGTCAGCTATCTCAGTCGATACGTCATTTTGAATGCGATCGCACCACCGTTGAGTGTCAAACGCGCGAATGCCCGCCTATCGTTGTCCGCCCGCGAGCTTCATGATAAGCGCAAGCTCTTCCTGGGGGATCACATGCAATTTTCGCTTCAGACCGTGCTGATGGTGGCGCAGACGCTCGCAAGCATTTCAACGCCCATCGCTATCCTCCTCGCCATTCGGCAGTTTCGGCTGGTTCGCCAGCAGGCAAAAAAACAATCCGACACCGCCGCCGTCAACTTCATCCTGCAGGCGGAAGGTCAGTTCGACCGCGCGATGGAAATGCTCATCAATGCTCCGCCAGCCGTTATCAGGCAGGCTTATGCGCCCGAGATCGACCCCTCCTGGAAGGACGAGGATCTGGCAGCCTTTATTTTCATGAAGCGACTGTTCGGGCAAGTTTCGCGCATGGTCTTTATCGCCCATAACCAGGCCATCGATCTCGGCATGTCACAGAAGGATCGGGAAGACCTGATTGTCGATTGGGAGAATACGCTCATCAAGTATCGGGAGCACCCGGTCATGCGTCGGATTTTTGAAAATGCCATGCGCAACCAGGACTACAACCGGCACATGCTGGCCATGTGCCGAAAGATATTCGACGGCTCATCCGGATCGTCTCCGAACTAAGCGCCCGGTTCTGTTCAAGCAGCCCGCCGGCAGAGGGTCACGACGAAAAACTCGCGATAACAAAAGTCCGGCTGATCAAGAAGGCTATCCGGATCCCTGGCCAAGTTCTCCCAATAGCGATGGTCGCTCTCGGGTAAATCGTAATCCGGCGCTACCGTCGTGAAATAGGCGATCAGATCGCGGACATAAGCGCGGGTATGCGCGCCGGCTGGCGCCCAACGCTCGACGAGCCAACCGCGGCGCCAGAGCACGTCGATGCCGGTGTCGCGCAGCCGTGCCGGAATCGTGGAGCCGCAATCCGTGCCAAGCACGCCACGCTCACGGAACTTCCGCAGCCGCACCGCCATGAACCGGGTGAAAACGCCGTGATCCATCGGCAGGATCTGCAGCATTGTGGAATCGAAATCCTTGACGGCCATTATGCCGCCAGGCTTCAGAACACGGACCGCCTCGCCTGTGGCTAGCCTGAATTCCTCCGGCGTCAGATATTGCATGACATTTGCGGACCAGACGCAATCGAAAGATTGATCGTCGAAGGGCAACGAGAGGACGCTGCCGACGTGAGCACTGAAAAGCGGGCCGGTGTCGACCTTGCTCATCATTCCTTCTGCCCGCCGAACATTTTCGGGCGCGAGGTCGAGAGCCGTGACCGTGCCTTCGGGACCGGTACTATCGCAGATCAACGGTAGGAAGCTGCCGCTGCCGCAACCGGCATCGAGCACCGACCAACCGGGCTGAATGCCGACCTGCCGCAGTGCGCCCTCATATTCGGGACGCGATGATTCGAAGTGAAGATCGAGCCAGTCGACGCCGCTGGCTTCGTGACCCGTCGACGTTTCGTTCTTAGCTGACATCGATGCATCCCCCAATGATGGCATTTCTTCGATAGCAAGGCCCAAGGGCAAAGGCGAGGGATGGTTTCGCCCTTTCGCAAAATATCAACTCTTCCGACTTAGCCCGGGGCATTTGATGCGACACCGTAAAGTTAACCGAGCAGCGATGAAAATGTGGGATCTGGCGGTATGACCAGATTTGCACGTGATCCTCTCTATCGTCGCCACAGATTTCCAGCGGAAGTGATTGCCCATGCCGTTTGGCTCTATTTGCGGTTTCCGCTCAGCCTGCGCATGGTTGAGGATATGCTGGCAGCCCGTGGCATCATCGTCTCTCACCAGACCGTGAGACTTTGGGCTGAGAAATTCCGCCTTGAGACTGGCTTGAGTTTTGTGGAGTGGCGTCAGAAGGCCTGTTTGCATGCAGCGCTACCACAACTCGTGGCGGGGAATTCCGTCACAACGATCGCGCTTGACCTCGGACATAAAACCCCCGCGGCCTTCGCGTCAATGTTCAAACGAAGTTTCGGTTGCACACCACGCGAAATTGCTCGTCAACCCCAGAGGGGCCAAATAGCCGGTGTTTTCTTATATCGAGCCAGTGCGGAATGGGGTTTGCAGCAAAACTTGCAAAGCCCGCCAAAAGACAACCCCGGTGAGGAACGCGTGGGCGTATAGAGGGTAACGCGTTAGAGCAGCATTCGGCCCGAAGGCGCCGCAGCATGAGGCAGCGGCCATTCGCGCGACATCGTCCAACCAGTTGGACATTATGTTCATTACACGCGGCTAGTTTGCCGCGACCCACCGGCCTATTTTAGATTGCCGGGCAACCTACGGCGCAAGGACCGCATGAATGACTGATAGACCCCGCTTGAATGAAACGGCCGTGGGAATACCTCCCCTCTCGGAGCCTGAGGAGAACATCATCATCGCTGGCGTTCTTCTATCCATGCTGCTAGCCGCACTCGACCAGACGATTGTTGCCCCGGCCATGCCAACGATCGGCAAGGCACTCGGCCATGCCGATTACCTGCCCTGGGTCGTGACGGGCTATCTTCTGACCGCCACGGCGATGGCGCCGCTTTATGGAAAGATATCGGACGTATATGGGCGCCGCCCGACGATCTTCGCTGCCATCACAATTTTCCTTGCCGGGTCGCTGATCAGTGCGCTGGCGCCAAGCATGCTGGTGCTGATCCTTGGCCGGGTAGTGCAGGGGTTGGGTGGCGGTGGACTCTTCGCGCTCTCGCAAACTGTAATCGGCGACCTTGTTCCGCCTCGCGAGCGTGCGCGTTATGCCGCCTGGATATCGGGAACCTGGGCCGTGGCGAGCGTCGCTGGTCCACTGTTGGGCGGCACCTTTGCCGAGCATTTCCATTGGTCCCTGATTTTCTGGATCAACATTCCGCTCGGACTGGTGGCCCTTGCGGTCATCAACAATCCATTGAAGAAGCTGGCTGTCGCGACCCGTAGGCACAGCATCGATGGCGCCGGCGCGGCTTTGCTGATCACCGCGACGACGCTTCTTTTACTCGCCCTCAACTGGGGTGGCAGCCGTTATTCTTGGCTTTCACCCGTCATTCTCGGGCTGCTCTGTTGTTCCGCGATTTTTTGGTTCCTTTTTTCAATGCGGCTGCGGCATGCTGCCGAACCGTTGATCTCGATCGAGGTTCTGGGCAATCCGATCGTGCGTTACGGCACGCTTGCAATGTTCCTTGGGCAGACCGCGAGCGTTGGTCTTTCCGTTTACATTCCTGTATATGGACAATCGTTCCACGGCCTTTCCGCCAGCGGCTCCGCGATCGTGATGCTCGGTCTGTTGCTAGGCACCGTGGCCGGGGCAACGTTCAGCGGACGCGCGATGCAACGAGTAACACACTACAAAAGGCTTGCGCTTTCCGGATGCGCACTCAGTGTCCTATGCTTAGCCATACTGGCGTTTCTGGCCGGTCGGACGTTGCTGGTTACGCTCGAAATTCTGACGTTCGGCGTCGGTTTCGGCTCCGGCATGACATTCCCAGTCGCGACGATCGCAGTACAGAACGCCGTCGATCAGGCGCATCTCGGCGTTGCCACGGGTGTTTTAACATTCCTGCGCTCGCTTGGGGGAGCCCTTGGCGTTGCCACACTTGGCGCCATCGCCCTTGGCAACGGCCTGCCGCTCGTTGGTGAGGCGATTCAAACCGTCAACGCCACGGCTACTTCGGCATTGCCGTTCACGTATATTTTCATCGCATGCGCCCTTTCGTCAGCAATGTCGTTTCTCCTTTTCCGCCTCATGCCGGAGAAGTCACTCCGCGGCCACGCCGAGAGCGGGATGGCCGTCGCTGTCGAATAGCTCTGAAATCGGCACACTCCTTGGTGCAGCGACAATATACAACCGTAGAGCGGCCCGATATTGCCGACGGCCAGGCAGACCAAGGCGTTGCCCACTCTCGGCCTGCATTGTCATCAAATGGAGCCGTGAGGTGCTATGCAGCCATGGGTGCTTTCGCCACTCGAAAAGTCATCACTTCGATGGCTGTCATGTGGCGGGACCATCGCCGAAATCGCCGCGCTTGAGGCGAAGTCCGTCATGGAAATCGAGCGCAGTCTTGAAGGTGGCCGTCGAAACTCTCCAGTTTCGAGCCTACTTCGTCGTAGCGCGCTGCCCGGTTTGCAATTGGGACTTGGCGCCAACTGCGCGAGTTCCATAATAGGGGCTTATGCCGTAAATCGCGAATAAATCCGCGGCTCAAAAATGAGACGCGTGTCATCGGTTCGTATCCCTTCAAGGCGGCGGATGCACGGCGGTGCAGTACACGCGGCAATAGAGCTCCGCTGTCGGAATCTGCTCGGTGTAGATGTTCTGCTTCACGATCATTGTTTGTCGCGGATCGCGCGGAGTTCGGCAAGGAATGCTGTCGCGATTTCGGTTGCCTCGGATGCATCCGCAGGAGCGACATCCAATCCGTGCGCAGCGCGGTTCATGCTCTGCAGGGCACTGCGGAACCGATCTGCGGTTTGGGGAGCTAAGCCGAGTCGCTGCAAGTCGCTTAGCGTTGGTCCGAGAGCCAGTGGCGCTCCGCTTCGGTCTGATTGGCCACCAGCGATGGGATTTCACGCTCAACCTCAATGCGCAACTTCACAAGCGCCATCAACGGGAATTCGCGTGCAAACTCCGCTTCTGTCGGTAGCTCTGCCCGCAATGGGTCGGGAAGGGCGGCAGAGAGCCGGTATTCCGCAACACCATCGGCTTCGTTGAATCTCGGAGAGCGTACTCGACAACGACCTCATTCTTGCCCTTGCAAAAGATAATGCTTATGCTTGGGCCGTCGGACTCGTGGCGGAGCTGGTCGTCGCCTGCGGAAAGATAGAGTTCATCTTGCCGCAGCGTTTGGCCGATCGATCCGAAAGCGGCTCCCTCTTTGAGGTGGCTGTAAGTGGGCATTTGTATGAAAAAGCGTTCTATACTTGCGGCTGTGGTATCCGCGGCGACGGTTTTCCTTCTAGGCAATGGGCGGGCTTCATCTACAGAGCGAGATTTGCCGATAGAGGCAGCCTCGTTGGCGCTTTTCACAGCAACGTCGTATGAAGAGCAGAAAGCGCATGGATTTCGCCCGAGAGCAGACGTTCAGGCATGGCCGCTGACGCTACCAATCGATTGGAACGCGGACCCGTTCAAGGATAGAAACTGGCGCTTCCATCTGCATACATGGAGAATGACGGACGCCATCTTTGAGAAGTATGTGAAAACCGGAGATCCGGCCTATCTCGATGAGGCGACGATCTTCATCCGTGATTGGCACGCGTACCACCTGATCGCGGGGAAATCCTCCGAGTTCAGTTGGTATGATATGGCAGCGGGCATACGGGCGATCCGTATTGCTTTTCTCCAAGAGCAGATCTCGACAGGCAAGTGGAATCCGCCGACTGCGGACAGAAACATCCTCCACGGCCTGGCATCCATACATGCGAAACGACTGCAGGATGAGAATTTTATCAGTCTTGGCAACCACGGGCTCTTTCAGACCGTCGGGTTGGACATGCTCTGTCAGGAATTCGCAGACATGCCCGAATGCCGCAATGGCCGAAAGTTCGCGGCTAAGATGTTTGAAAAAATCTCCGGTGGTCAGTTTACAGAAGAGGGCATTCACACGGAGAACTCGCCGCAGTATCATCGTTTCGCATTGACCGCGATTGAGAATGTTGGCGGGACTGACCGATTCGATTTGCCAGCGCTTCGGCGGAAGCTCGATCTGGCAAAAGAAGCGTGGCCGTTCATGGTGTTCCCGGACGGGACGGTCGTGCGAGTCGGAGACAGCGCGGGCTATGGAAACTCACTGAAGGTTCCGGATCCGCACCCGGTGAAACTCTTTAACGGCAAGGAGTTTGCAGTCAGAGATTGGCATGAGTCCGGCTATATAGTAATTCGCTCAAATCCACCAAAGCAGGATAGCATGCTGTTCGTGACGGGGATGAACGAGGTATGGAGTGGCCACAAGCATGCCGACAACCTCAGTTTTGAGTTGTATGAGCACGGCCGCCAGATCTTCGTGGATAGCGGGAAGTTCGGATACAACAAAAGCGAGGTCCGTAATTATTTCGTCAGCGCAGCGGCTCACAATACCATCAGCATCAGGGATAGGCCACAAACTCCAAGAGACGTAAAACTCAAGGGCTCAAGCCTGAACCCGCTTGAGATCACTGACGATCAATTTGTCGTCACGGGTAGCGCGGAATTCCCGCGCCTTGGATTTAGGCACGAGCGAAGGCTGTCATATGAACCGGGAAGATCCTTGATGATCATCGACAAGGTGACCTCTGGCAAGGAACGTGAATTTGTCAGCACGCTTGTCCTGCCGCCGGACCTTATCCCGCAAATGACGGAGAATGGTTTTGAACTGACATTGGCTGACGGGAAAAGAATCGTCGGCAGTGTCGAACAGCGGGATTGCCGCGTTGAAGCCGTTAGGGGCCAGGACGAGCCTCCCCTTGGATGGATTAGTTCGAACTACCTGAAAAAAGAGCCTACGACAGTCGTCAGAGCGATATGCCGCGGTAAGGTTCAAACGATTACTTGGGAGATTAACTTAAAAGCCTGACTCTGTAATGGCTCGACTAGCGCTGGGGTCCCGTTTAAAATCCCTACTCAGCCAGCATGAGTTGACCCATTACGACAATCAAAGCTGGGACGCCATACAGATCGGTTCGAACAACTCATCATTAGAGTATCTGGGAAACGTCTCCTGTGTGTCGTGACCAGCCGAGTTGCGCTCAGCAGATGAGTTTATCTCCAAATCTTTTCAACGCGCGCGTCTCGACTTCACGTCCGCACGCGGGGGCGTTTTCGAGCTGATCCGGTTTCCTTAGCTTTACATGCAGAAAGTCTCGCTCGAGGTCATAGCGAGGAAATCTGTCCAGCTTGTCGGCGAAGCGAGCAAGAAACTCTTCATCGAGGGGCGTTATCGAGTATTTAACGTGTTCGACGTCATAACCCACAAGCTTGAAGTAATTGAAGTAATCCGCAATTGATAATTGGTTGACCCAGGCACTCCCCCAACGCTCCTGCTCCCGGTAGCTGGGTTCGACCGAGTCCTCCGATATCCATGTTTCGCCAGCGGGCGGCGTTCCTAAGTGGCGATAGTACTCGTCGATGACTTCATCGGAAAAGAGCAGATGCGGCCATGGGAAGAATATTTCCCGATAGCGGTGCGAGGCTTTGGGGCCGCGGTAGAGGTTGGCACTGAGAAGGAAATGCCCACTTGGTACGAGAATATCATAGGCCCGCTGCAGCATGGTGTATGGGTGACGCACGTGTTCCCAGACCGAATTCGAGTAGATCAGATCGAACTGGCCAATGTCCGGTGGATTATCTTCGGTGAGGTCGGTTTGAATAAGCGTTACGCCGCTCGGCAGGTCATCCCAATTGGAATAGCGGGAAACGTCTACCCCAACAACTTGACAGCCATAGACGTTGTTTAGTGCGACACAAACTTCACCGCGTCCACAACCGATTTCGAGGATTCGCTTACGTTCTACACGGACGCGACTGTTGATTATTTCAGCGCGACGGGCTGCTCTTTGCGCTAGGGCTTCCGGATCGTAGGCGGGTGGAGCAGTGACGAGGGGCTTTGAGCGATATTCTTCGTTGAGGGCTAGAAACAGATCTAAATCGTACTTCACTTTTGCGCTCCAACTGCGACTTGCTCCGCGCTGCTTCCGCGAGACCTAACGCGGTCTGTCATCAGAATGCGCCGATCCTATTGCTCGACGAACCTACGTCGGCGCTTGACACCGACTCCGAAGTGTTTATCAGAAGGTGCTTAAGAAGGCGATGGACGGCAAGACTGTGATCCTCGTTTTGCGCCGATGAGTTGGTGATTATGCAACAAGGAGCTGTTGTTGAACGGGGAACGTATGAACCTCTTAAGGGCCGATCCGACGGGGTCTGCGCGAAGCTTTATCATCTCCATGAGTTCGCCGAGCGATTCAACCAACCTGCCAAAGTCCGCTTGATTTCAACATTGATGGATGCTTGACGAAGCTCGATACCGGTGATGGGGAAGTACCAAATGGCGTATTGAAGGATGGGAGTGCGGCCCTTGATCACTCAAGGCGGTCGCGGGTGTGTGCGCTTTTTTAGATTGAGGGTGAACGGAGCAACTATTTTCACCAGGAGAACCGCGTGAACTTACCACTGAGCCTATTAAGAGCATTGGGAGAAAAGTTTTTCGCGCCTCCTGACGGCAAATTTGCTTCCAACATTTCGACAAAAGGTAAGTTTGATGTAGATGTTTGCATTGTCACCAATTGTGCCTTTCCGGGAGGTAACGCCAGTACAACAGTAACCGAGTTGGAGACATTCACTGCGGCCGGGCTGAAGACCATAATTGTTCATTGTCCGTTGAGGCGATCGCCTTGGAAGCAATTTTGGTTGGCTGAGCGGTATTTTCCGCATGAGAGGAATATTGCGCTCGCGCGCACGATTCAAAGGATAAACTGTACTTATCTCATCGTGCGCGGACCACGGATGGCGATGATGGAACAGTTTCGAAAACTGGCCCGTCGTATTCACACGGTTAATGCTCTCTTTATTGTCAACAACTCGGCTTGGGACGAGCGCGGAAAGATCAATTTCGATTGGGTTGACCTAAATCGACGAGTGAATGAAATCGGGCTGTCCAATTCGCGAATTTTTCCGATCAGCCCAATCATACGAGCAGAGGCGAAGCGGGCGCTTTCCTCTGAAACTGATAGCCCAATGCTAGCTAAACTCGATTGGCCGCCGGCTTTCCACGTTACAGAGTTCAAATTTGCGCCTCGCCGGCACCTATTTGAACCGATTGTGATAGGTCGACATGCACGTGACCATGAAGGCAAATGGTTGCAGGATCCAGATGAACTCAGGTCTGCCTATCCGTTAGACAATCGGATCGCTGTCAGGATATTAGGTGGAGCGGACAACGCTCTGAACTTACTTGGGCAGCTTCCATCGAATTGGGAAGTCGAGCCATTCGGTGTAGCCGGCGTCTCAGACTATCTCTCATCGCTAGACATCTTCGTAAATTTCCCTGCAATCACGAGGGACGAGGCTTTCGGGCGCACTGTAGTCGAGGCGATCCTTAGTGGTCTTCCGGTAATCCTTCCGAAGCGTTTCGAAGCGACATTCGGAGAACTCGCAATTTATTGCGAGCCACGCGAGGTCTTATCTGTGATCGAAAGGATGACTCACGATGACGAAGCGAGACTGCACTACATCAATGCCGCTCGTTCCGTGGCAATATCGCTTTTTGGGGCCGAGAATTTGGTAAAACGTCTTAGCCAGCTAAACGAGGAGCGTGTGATCACACCGACGCTTGATCAAAAAGCTCAGGAATTCAGACGATATGTCTTGGACGCCGTGGAGGCTTAAACCGGCCTTCGGCGTAAACCGATCTAAAAAGGCAGGACAGTGACAAATCGCCTGGCAATATCAGCTTTGTTGGGAATTCACCCACACGGCTTTCTGATGCGGCGTGCCGTCCCGTCGAGCTAGGAGATTTCTAATCGTGACGACTTCCCACGCAAGCCCCCCCTCAACCGCAGATCTGTCAAAAAAGATCAATCTAGCGCTGGGAGCTTTCGCGGATGACTTTTTGGAAACTCATCGCCGCAAAGCCAAAAAGCGTTGGGGCAAACTTCTTTCGATGCCACACAAGCAGTTCGTTGCGTACCGAGTGAAAAAACTCGGCAACGCATTAGAGAAAATATCTGCTTCAACAGACGGGACCCATTTTCCCAATTCTTTCAACGAAGCGGTTTTACAAAGTCGTCTACCGTTTCGAGTTAAACGAGACATAGCAAGAGTTGTTGTTCGCGCTCTCACTCTTCACGGCGCGCGCGAGGCAGCCATAAGAATTATTCACTCTCTGGAGGACGCAGAGCCCGAGAGCAGATGGCTCAAGTTTACGTTACTCCAGGAAATGTTGGACGTCGTGGCAGCTTCTGCTTATGGACGCGAACTCCTGAAGTCGAGTCAGCTATCTGAGAAACGACGCCGCGACCTCCAAAGGCAACCGTCGATGTTGCTTACCACTAGAGAGCTTTTGGTAGAGAAAGCGTCGCCCCCAAACTGGAAAGTGAGCGCCCGGGTAGCGTATATTGCTTCATCTAGCCTTCCCTATAAGACAAGCGGATATACAACGCGTACACATGGTGTTGCCGCTGGCTTCATCGAAAATGGGTTGGATGTTCAGGTCATCACCCGCCCATCTTTTCCGTTGAACCTGAAGCCCGAGATCGATGTAAAAAAAGTTTCCGAACTGGACGTTATCGACAGTATTCCATACCATCGGTTACTGGAGCCAGACCTCAAGAAAAACGCGCCAGTTGAATGGGTGATACTTGCGGCAGACGCTTTGGAAGCAAAAATCCGCCAGCTCCGCCCGGAATTAGTCATTGCGGCATCGAATTATCTCAACAGCTTGCCGGCCTTGATAGCCGCTCGTAGGCTTGGTCTTCCGTTCGCGTATGAAGTCCGCGGAATGTCAGAGTTAAGCCGGGTTTCGCGACTTCCCAGGTACATTGAGACAGCAGATTTCGCAGTGACTGTGATGATGGAAACATTTGTCGCATTAAATGCGGATTATGTCCTGACATTGACTGACCAAATGAAGGCCGACTTGGTCCAGCGTGGCGTGCCCGGTGAACGGATTAGCATTATGCCGAACGGCGTTGGAGAAAAGACAGTCGTTACTCCGGCACGAGACGAGGCTTTGGCAAAGAAGCTAAGCATTCCCGCAGGTGTTTCTGTTATCGGCTATGTTGGATCCATCGTAGAGTATGAAGGACTTCCGGATCTCGCGAGAGCTTGCGTAGGGGTAGGAAAACGCGGCTGTGATTTTCGGCTTCTGATTGTCGGAGGAGAAAAGCGAAATAAACTAAAAGGAACGCCGATATCCGATGAAATCCGTGCCGTCTTCCAAGATGCAGGCATGGAAGAAAAGCTCATAATGCCGGGCCAAGTTCCATTCGACGACGTCATTTCTTTTTACTCGACGATCGACATCGCTCCTATCCCTCGCCGTCCCTATAGGGTGAGCGAGATGGTGTCACCGATAAAGCCAGTTGAAGCCTTAGCGATGGGTAAAGTTCTCATTCTATCGGACGTAGAGGCTCTTAAAGAGTTCAGCCAAAACGGAAGGACGGGCCTTTTGTTCGAAAAAGGAAACGTCAGTGATTTGGAGGAAAAGCTGTTTCAGGCGCTTAACGATCCTCATCTGCAGAAAATTCTTAGCTCTAACGGGCAGGAATTCGTTCGTGCGACACGCACGTGGCCCGCCATTTGTGCTGCTGCAATGCAACACCTACAACTGGCCGGTCTTCTCATGAAAGACGGCCCGGCTTGAAGAGGGCATTGCCTGTGGAGGGAAGGGCGCCCTCTTGGCTTTGTCCTGACCGGCGGCGAAAACGTCCGCTTAGAGTAGAGCGCCATACCGGCTCCTCTTGCTACGCCGGTGAACCGTGAACCGGCCGCGCCAGGCGGCAGGAATTTCACCAGAACGACGGCCGCAATCAACTTTAAGGTGGCTTATCAAACTTGCTTATTGAACCGCGCATTAGCATGGTCTAATACAGAGATTGACCTCTGGAGAGACCGATGAGAAAAGTTCTCACCGTTTTTGGCACTCGGCCGGAAGCTATCAAAATGGCACCCTTGGTTGCCAGCTTACAGAATGCTCCTGATTTTTGTTCAAGACTCTGCGTGACTGCACAGCATCGAGAGATGCTCGATCAGGTTCTAGATGTATTTGCATTGGTCCCGGATCATGATCTCGATATAATGAAGCCGGGCCAATCCCTGTTCGACGTCACAGCGTCGATTTTGCTTAAACTTCAGCCGGTCCTTGAGGCGGAGCGACCGGATTTTTTGCTCGTTCATGGCGATACAGCCACAACATTTGCCGCGTCTTTGGCTGCCTACTACTGTCGTATCGCAGTCGGACACGTGGAGGCCGGATTAAGAACCGGAAAGATCTATTCACCGTGGCCAGAAGAGGGCAATCGAAAACTAACAGGGGCGATTGCTAGATATCATTTCGCAGCTACTGAAGTGGCACGTCAAAATTTAATTTCGGAGAATGTCGATCCTAACTCAATCGCGGTAACTGGCAACACAGTAATCGATGCTCTCATGAGCGTTAAGCGTGAGCTTGAAGAGAACGCCCGTTTGCGCTCAGACGTCCGGTCGCGTTTCGATTTTCTGGGTTCCAACAGGCGAATTATTCTTGTTACGGGCCATCGCCGAGAAAATTTTGGTGAGGGTTTTGAGAATATCTGTCGTGGCTTGCGGCAGGTAGCCAGTAGCTTTCCAGAGTGCATTATCGTTTACCCAGTGCACAGGAATCCAAATGTGCTGGAGCCCGTGAGACGATTGTTAAGTGGAGTTGAAAATATTCTTCTAATTGATCCACAGGATTACGTTCCATTCGTCTATTTAATGCTCAACGCTTATATAATACTCACTGACTCCGGGGGCATACAGGAAGAGGCTCCGTCGCTCGGAAAGCCGGTTTTGGTTCTGAGGGAATGTACCGAGCGGCCCGAGGCGGTTGCGGCCGGGTCTGTTCGGCTTGTTGGCACCGATGCGGATCGAATTACCCAAGAGGTTTCTCGACTTCTCTTAAGTCCGGACGCTTATCACGCCATGAGCACGGCTCACAATCCGTACGGGGATGGTAAAGCTTGCGAACGTATTATCAGTTGGTTGAGACAATGAAAGAAACGAGTCTTTTCTCGAATATTTGTCGTGGGCCCCGGCTACATCGGTTATGACCTTGCCCCAGTTTTATCCAGTTTTGAGTTGGCTCCAGCGGTTTTTTGAAATGCTGTCCGACGAATTATCTCGCGACGAGATAGCAAACCGAAACGCTTGATCAGTTTAAATTGGCGTTAGGCTCCGCAGTTCGCAGATGAAATGTGTCCGCCTGACATCGAAGCACCTCGCTTCGACCGCATGCACCTGGCTGTGATCGTCGGCCACGGCGTCGGCAAAAAACTTAACGCAACAAGATCGTGCCGATAGGTCGCGGCGGCTAAAAGATACCTACTTTCGGGACCTGGCCGGTTGGGTTAGATGCGAAGCCACAACATTGCTACGGATATCACCGTTTAGGCTCTTGGCTTCAGACGCCACAATCCAAGCGTCGAGCGAAGATACGACATAACCTTGATCCTTTGAGCTCATTTTGTCGAGGCTTTGGATACAAATCGTATCGAACTCCCCTCCCTTCAGGCTTTCCAAGGCATTGTAGTTTCTCTTTTGCACCCGCTTACTATGGGGAGGCTTGATGTATCCCTTTGGCCCTGGCGGCCGGATGGCAGCCCCCTCGAGAAGCTCAAGGTGATTGGCGAGACCTATTGGCGAGTACTGTTCGGCATTGCGAAATCTATGCCCAATTTGAGACCGCAATAAGTGCTCGCGATCTGAAAAATACTGGCTCATCGTGGAGCGTCGCATGGCATGTGGATAATGTTCGGAATATAAAAAGTTTTTGTTAAATCCTAGGAGGGCTGCAGCGCGCCTTTGTGCCTCTTTAAAGCTCGCTCGCGATGGTCCCTTTCGTCTGAAAAACTGCTTAATCGCTGAAAGGAAGAAGTTAGGATGCCGGACGAGACTGCCGCGTAAAATCGGCTTCCCGCAGTCAAAGAAATAGTCGGAAGTAAGACTTCTCCCAACAAAAATATCATCATTTAAGTAGATGAAATGTTCAGATAAGCCTGGAATACGGTGAAGCATCGTTTCAATCGAGCGGGAGTTGAATACAGGTAAAACAGACTTGTGGTCGCCGAAGATAGTTTCGTGACCAATTAAATAAATTCTAGCCTCCCAATCTGGGTGGCGTTTTAGTATTGGTGCGATACAATGCGGATATTGATTGTCCGTAACTATGTAAAGCCGACGGACAAATGGGCAGAAGTATAATATTGACCATACGCAATATCGTATTTCGTTTCTGCACGCAAATCTCGTAGAGTCTGATGAATCGATATGTACGCCATTATCTAAGTAGGCCTTGCGTTTCGCCATATGAGTCGGGTCATCACCGTTAACCCAGGTGATCACGGCATCAATTGGCATTTGGTTGCTTTCCATGATCATTACTTTCATTTGCGCGCTGCACTGGGCGTGGCTTTATATTGCGAGTCGCTAATTTAGGCGAAAGCTATAACAGATAGCAATGATATTCGAGAGGGCGCCCAGTAATATCTCGGCTTGGCCGCTTGACGTGCTCCCGCCAAATTGAGCCAGTTCGAGAGCTGGAATTTCACACTTATGATCCCTGCGGGGACAATGAGGAGAATTCGACGGAGGCATCGAAGTTTTCGGAGGCACAGATCGCGTTTGCTGAAGCAGGCGGGGGACGGCACGCCGATTGCAGACGTCTGCCGCAGGCGGGGATGTCGGACGCGACGTCCTACAACTGGCGCAAGCGCTATGGCAGGTTGATGCCGTCGGAGATTAAGCGGCTGCGCCAACTCGAGGAAGAGAATGCCAAGTTGAAGCGGATCGTCGCCGACCTGTCGCTCGACAAGGCGATGCTGCAGGACGTGCTGGCAAAAAACTCCGAGGGCCCGCCCGCAAGCGTCTGCTCGTCGACAGGGGAGAGCCGACTGGAAGGTCTCGACGCGACGCGCCTGTTCGGTGCTGAAGATCGATCGGTCGCTTTATGTCTACAAGTCCAGACGCGGCGAGCAGGCCGACCCGAAGCTGAGGATCAAGGACATCTGCCAAACGCGGGTTGCGCGACGGCTATCGGCGTGTGCGGCGCCGGTTCAGTGCAGCGGCCGGAGATCCCGGAATGCGTGGAAATAACTAGGAACTCGCTTGGAGATGACCTCGCAGAAAGCGTCGGCATCAACGATCTGCCTACCGATTCTCGGGCGATGCGTCTGCTGCGGTAAGGTATGAATTCGACACAAGGATTCTACTCCTTCCAGTGATCAGCAACCCAGCCCGCCGGACGGATAAAGTGTCGCAGATGCGCGAAGACGGAATCGTTCTTCATGCGTCGGGACTTGTCGAAACTTGCCATAAGGTGGTCAGCTAAGTTACTGGCGCCACGCTTGTGATATTGGCCGTTAATCGCATGCTCGGGCCGCAGTCCACGAGGGAAAATGACGACTTTTGCGCTCTCAGGGAGTCGTGGCGAAAGTATGTAGTTTATGGGCCACGTTCGGCGGCAGTCCTGACGAAAGTGCAGCACCCACTCACGTGGGAAAAACTTCGGGCCATCCGGAACGTTTCTGGTCACAAAACGCTGTTCGAACCGGTATTCATTTGCGATGGCTTGTGGATCCTGCTTGAACAGTTCCTGGAGCGGCGCGAGCTTTCCAACCGGGAAACGAAAGAGCGATGTCTGACCAAGCTTCTCAAATGGTGTGGTTTGATTGCGCGTCATGACCACATCCTCTGGACTGCCAGTTTCAAAAAATGGGTCAATTGAAGCAACAATCACCAAGTCTAGATCCAGGAAGAGGACCGGGCCGCTAAGCGAACCCAGCGTTGCACCCCAGAGTCTTGCTTTATTCCAAATTCCTGGGGAATTTCCAGGCATCTTTGGTACTTCTAATGGAGGCAGTTCCTCGCAAAGAACCTCTCGCCTGATACCGTCCCGATTGTCGGTGAAACACGTGAAACTGAACGGCGGCGTAATGTTTCTCGCGACCATTGCATAAAGGCGATTGATAAACGGCGGACCGAATTTGGTGCCCCAATTTATGCAAATCACCTGTTTCACCGTCTTTGAAGAGAATGTCTCGTTCAGTGCCATTTTGCCTCCGCACCTGAACTTAAGCCAACTGTCTTGTTATTTAAACTACTATCGCTCGGTCAACTTACTAACATCCGATCCCCTCGGGGCGGCGAACGTATCCAATATGCCTTGCGCTGCTCGAACCAAAGGTGCCGGAGGGGCCGGACTGGGTTTACCAGATCAAGGGGGACGGCTCCGGCTGTCCACAGTTCACGACCGCCTCGCCGTCGAGGATGGCTGTCTGGACGCACGATGAGAAACTCCACCATGCATGCATCCTATAAGGAGCGGCGTGATCCCGAAGGCGCAGATCCGGACTTCGTCTGGCGGATTGATGGGTATAGAATCTGCTCCTTCCCCGGATGTGGATCTTTGTCGGCGCCTTGGCGTACCAAAGCTTTGTGGGCTCTTTGCCTGCTGTCCGTCCGCCACAGCTTGTACAATTGCTCAGGGAAGCGAGTTGAACGCTGCGTACACAGAGTTGCTCTCTTTGTAATATATTGTAAACAACTTTGAGGTGATTCACTTAGGACTGCGTATTAAACCCTTCCCAAGCTGATTTATTCGGGCTTACAGCGGACCGGGGGGTCTGATGAAAAAAGTTCTCACAGTTTTTGGCACGACACTAGAAGCTATCCAGATGGCGCCGTTGGTCGCGAGTCTGCAATCGCATCCCGACTTCACCTCGAAGCTCCGTAATGGCGCAGCAGCGCGACATGTTGAAGACGCAAAATTAGGGGCCGATATTTCGATCACGCTTCGACTGCTGGGATGCGAAAAAGGGATCGGAGGCTGTCGCCGCCGGACCAGTCCGGCTCGTTGGCACGGATGCCGATCGAATTGCCGAGGAGGTTTCCTGGCTTGTTTTTAATCGTGAAGCTTTTGGGACCATGAGCACAGCTCATAATCCCTACGGTGATGGCAAGGAAGCGAACGCATAATCAACTGGTTGAGGCAATGAAAGATCAAATTTTTTCTCGAATTTCGGTCATAGGCCTCGGTTACATTGGCTTACCAACGGCCGCGCTATTTGCTTCTCGTAAAATCGAAGTCATCGGAGTCGACGTTAACTCGAAAGTTGTTGACATCATCAACAGGGGCCAAATCCATCTAGTTGAGCCTGACTTGGATATTCTGGTTCACAGTGTTGTGCATGAAGGCTATTTGCGCGCGACACTTCAGCCCGCGCCGGCGGAAGCTTTCCTCATCGCCGTCCCTACGCCGTTTAAGAGCGAAGCGCACGATCCGGATCTAAGTTACATTGAGGCGGCAGCCAAGGCTATCGCGCCAGTGCTACGATCAGGCAACCTTGTCATCCTAGAATCGACATCGCCCGTTGGAGCGACCGAGCAAATGTCCGACTGGCTCGCAGAGGCGAGACCGGATCTGACATTTCCGCAAGACGCCGGGGAGCATTCCGACATCCGAATCGCACACTGTCCCGAACGGGTCCTTCCGGGCAAGGTGATCAAGGAGCTTGTTGCCAACGACCGTATCATCGCTGGAATGACGCCGCGGTGTTGTGCGTTAGCGGTGCAGCTCTATCGAACTTTTGTCATAGGCGAATGTGTCATCACCAATCCCCGGACTGCGGAGTTGGCGAAGCTGGCTGAGAATAGCTTTCGCGACGTCAATATTGCATTCGCAAACGAGCTTTCGCTGGTCTGTGAGCGTTTCGGCGTTGATGTGTGGGAGCTGATAAGCCTCGCCAACCATCATCCTCGGGTGAATATTCTTCAACCTGGCCCCGGCGTAGGCGGCCATTGCATTGCAGTCGATCCCTGGTTCATCGTGTCAGGCGCTCCGGCTGAGTCAAGGCTCATAAGGACCGCTCGCGAGGTTAATGACGGCAAGCCCGATTGGGTGCTTCAACAAATACGGAAGACGATCTCGGACGCTTTGATGGCGGAACCGTTCCGCCGGCCATCCGATCTGCGCGTCGCTTGCTACGGAATGGCTTTCAAACCAAACATTGATGACCTCCGTGAAAGTCCAGCCCTCGAAATCATCCAACGGCTAAGGGAACAGCATCCCGGCGAGCTGATCGTTGTGGAACCCAACATCGCTGAACTGCCACACGGATTGCAAAACCTCCGTCTGATGGATGTCGACAGGGCGCTTGCAAATGCGGACGTACATGTCCTGCTCGTTGCTCACAAGGAGTTTCACGGGAAGACCTTTCCACCACGAACCGTGAGAGCCGTGCGTGTCTGATTAATGCCCTTGCAGGCAAAATGAAGGAGGCTCGAATGAGCTTAGCCACATTCCACAATGAGACGTCGGAACGGAATGCCACATCGGATGCCGTCGGCATTGCCCTTGTCCAATTTGCAGAGGAAATGCTGGCGAGGCACAGGGCCAAGGCCAAAAGGCATCGAGAAAAGCATTTTTTGACTCTATACCAGTGGCTCTTGGCACGTCGAGTTCGTAAATTGGGCCAAACATTAGGAGCCTTGTCAGACGCCAATAGCGGGGTAAGCAACCACGTTGCCCAATCAATGTGCGCTCTGATCTCGCAGGCACGTTTATCCCCAAAATTAAAGGGCGAGGTCACCGGCGCGGTCGTCAAAAAACTCGTTCAAAACGGCGCTACTAGCGCGGCTGCGGCGCTCGCCGATGCGATGGAGGCGGGCACGAGTCAGGAGAGGCTGGCTCGGTTTTCTGTAATGCAGGCAATCTCGCAGCTTGATAGTGCACTTGCATGTGGCGAGGAGCTCGTAAACTCTAAGAAGCTCTCAGCAAAACAACTCAATAGTCTACTGCGTGAGCCTGCCATGCTACTGGCGGCGCGAAAGCTTCTGGTAGAGAAGGCTGAATTTCCGGCTTGGGCAACGTCAGGCAAGATTGCTTATGTTGCAGCCTCCAGTCTCCCATACAATGTAACTGGCTACACGACTCGCACGCATGGGGTTGCTCAGGGCTACAAGCAAAACGGTTTTGATATTCATGTTGTGACACGCCCGTCTTTTCCGCTGAACTTTCACCCCACGCTTGACGCGCGCCAAATTCCGGAGCTGGAGCGACTAGACGGCATTCCTTACCATCGACTTTTGGAGCCAAACCAGAAACAACATACTCCAGTGGAGTGGATACGCCTCGCTGCTGACGCGATCGAACGGAAGCTTCGAGATATGAAACCGGAAATAGTTGTAGCGGCTTCGAACTATATGAATAGCTTGCCAGCGCTGATCGCCGCTCGCAGGTTAGGCCTTCCATTTGCCTACGAAGTCCGCGGGATGTGGGAGTTGACTCGAGATTCTCGCGATCCCGGCTTTAGTAAGACCGCCGATTTCGCCGTGACGATATTGCTGGAAGACTTTGTCGCCCAGAATGCCGATACCGTCCTGACGTTAACCGAACCGATGAGGATCGATTTGATACGGCGTGGAGTGGAACCTCAGCGCATAGATATTATGCCTAACGGCGTTAACGCATGCGCCGTTTTCAGTCCTCCGCGTGATCAACCGCTGGCGTCCAGACTGGGTATACCTTCCGGCATACCTGTGATCGGATATGTTGGATCTATCATAGATTACGAGGGACTTCCGGACCTCGCGCTTGCGTGCGTTGGATTGGCGGAAAGCGGATATGACTTTCGCTTGCTAATCGTTGGAGATGAAGGACGACCTCAGTTCAGCGGGACACCAATAACCGACGAGATTCGTGCATTCTTTAAGGCGGCTGGAATAGAAGACAGGCTCATCATGCCGGGTCGCGTGCCCTTCTCCGAAGTTGCATCGTTCTATTCACTAATCGATATCGCGCCCATCCCCCGCCGCCCGTACAAAGTTAGCGAAATGGTCTCGCCTATTAAGCCGATCGAAGCTTTGGCAATGGGAAAAGTTCTGATTGTGTCTAGTGTTGAGGCGATGAAGGATTTCACCCAACGGGGAAAAACAGGACTGGCTTTTGAGAAGGGCAACATCCGTGACTTGCAAGCCAAGCTTCAGAAAGCCCTCCACAACCCAGCGTTAAGGGAAACTCTAAAGCAAAATGCACAGGAGTTTGTCCGGAACAATCGCACCTGGCCCGCCATCTGCAAGCGAGCTGCCAAACATATGACGCTCGAAGTGGGACAATAAGGGATGTGGAGGCGAGTCAATTTGAGAACGGGCGCCCTTGCAGCTGCTCTCGATGCGCGATGGCCGTGATCTCCGTTTCACAGGAGGCGGGCTTGTTCGTCAAACCGCTGGTTCGCTTCACTCTCCTGTTCCGAAGCGATCAATGCGACAGAAAGTGACCTGCCACTGAACTTTCATCCGACTGCGATTAGAGCCTCGGCGGCTTTCAATAGGCCAAATGGCGCGGTGGGAGCAACCGGCGGAAACGCGAAGCTTTCATCTCGCGCAGCGTTGGAGCCGGTTGCGGCGATGGACCCGGCATAGCTTGCCGGGGTCTGATATCCGAGGGATGAGTGCGGCCGGAAATGGTTATAATCGTCCGCCCATTCGGCAATGGCGCTTCGGGCATGATCGAGACCGAAGAACAGGCTCTCGTTCAATAGTTCGTCGCGCATCCGGCCGTTGAAGCTCTCGACATAGCCGTTCTGCATCGGCTTTCCGGGCGCGATGTAGTGCCACTCGACCTTGTGATCCTTCGACCAGGCGAGGATGG